>JACRIP010000687.1 GCA_016220045.1 Planctomycetota bacterium | reverse complement strand
TGGGTGGGGACATAGAGGAGGGCGAAACCGGAGCCGAGGAGGGAGAAGAGCGCGAGGGTGGCGAGCGCGCCGAGCAGGATCAGGCGGCGGCGCCGCCGCCGGAGGGCGGGAGCGCGGGCGACGTTCGAACCCAATCGGGTGGGAATCGGCGGGGGGCCGAGGGGACGCGGACCGTCCGGGGGGGGGGCGGGGGGGCGCGGGGGGGGCGTGGGGGAGGCGGCGGGCTTGGCCGGGCGGCGGGGCATGGGGAAGCCACGGATTGTCGAATGAAGAATGTCGAATGTCGATTGAAGATTATCACTCGGGAGCGTCGAGGAGGTACTCCATCGTAGTCTCGTAGACGCAACGCACTGTCGCCCGCATCATCGGGCAGCCCTACTCAGCCAATCGCCAATCGCCAATCGACAATCGCCAATCGCCAATCGACAATCGCCAATCGACAATCGACAATCGACAATCGACAATCGACAATCGACAATCGCCAATCGCCAATCGACAATCGACAATCGACAATCGACAGTCGACAGTCGACAGTCGACAGTCGACAATCGACAATCGACAATCGACAGTCGACAATCCGTCCGTTCCCGCACGGGGCGTCGCGCCGGCTCCCCGCCCCCGCCCTCCCCCTCGGCTTCCGCCCGCCTCCGCTCACGCCTTCCACACCTTCTTCTGCGCGTCCCACGTGGCCTTCGCCGCGTGGCCGGTCCACCACTTTTCCCACGACGCCTGCGCATCCTTGCACATGTCGGCGTTGTCGTGAGGGCCGCCGAGCTTCTGGCCGCAGGCGGTTTCCAGGGCGGTGAGGGCGAGCTTGCGGAAATGGTCGCGCGCGTGCCCGACGTAGGGCACGAGCTTGCCGACCGCGTCCTTGTCGCCGAGCAGCGTCAGCGCATAGAGCGCCGACACGCGCACGTACTCGGAGGAATCCCCGAGCAGCTTGGCGAGCGTGGGGATGAGCGAGGCGTCGCCGAACACGCCGAGATTGGCGGCGGCGTCGCCGCGGCGCAGCGGGTCCTTCACCTGGAGGTCCGAGGCGGCGCGGTCCTTGTCCTTCTGCAGGCCCTTGGCGATCATGCGATTTCCTTCTTGTCCTTGGGCTTCTTGGAGGGGGAAGCGGGAGCGGCGATCGGCACCGAGGCCGAGGCCGGCGGGGAGGCCGCGTCCGGCGCCTGCGCCGGGTCCGGCAGCATCGGCTCCTGCCCGCGCACATGCGCCGGCAGGATCCGGTAGGTGCGCGCGTCCTTGCGCGAGGGCAGGTGGAACATCACGTCGAGCATGAGCTGCTCGATCACCGCGCGCAGCGCCCGCGCGCCGGTCTTCTTCTCCGCGGCGATCTTCGCCACCTCGGCGAGCCCCTCGGGCGTCCACTCGAGAGTCGCGTTCTCCATGCGGAAGAACTGCTGGTACTGCCGCGTGATGGCGTTCTTCGGCTCGGTCAGCACCTTGACCATTTCGGCGAGGCCGAGCGGCTTGACGATGCAGATGATCGGGAAGCGGCCGACGAACTCCGGGATCATGCCGAACTCGATCAGGTCTTCGGGTTCGATCTTCTCCAGGATTTCCCCGAGATTGGCCTCGTCGATGAACTGGTTCTCGGCCTTGAAGCCCATCTGCTTCTTGCCGAGGCGGCGGGCGACGATCTTCTCGATGCCGTCGAAGGTGCCGCCGCCCATGAAGAGGATGTGGGTGGTATTGACCTGGATGTATTCCTGCTCGGGGTGCTTGCGGCCGCCCTGCGGGGGCACGTTCGAGGTCGTGCCCTCGAGCATCTTGAGCAGGCCCTGCTGCACGCCCTCGCCGGAGACGTCGCGCGTGATCGACGGGTTGTCCTGGGTGCGGGCGATCTTGTCGAGCTCGTCGATGAAGACGATGCCGCGCTCGGCGCGCTCGAGGTCCATGTCCGCGGACTGGATGAGCTTGAGCAGGAGGTTCTCGACGTCCTCGCCGACGTAGCCGGCCTCGGTCAGGGTGGTCGCGTCGCCGATCGCGAAGGGGACGTTGAGGATCTTCGCGAGCGTGCGCGCGAGCAGGGTCTTGCCCGAGCCGGTCGGCCCGATGAGCAGGATGTTCGATTTCTCCAGCTCGACGTCGTTGGCGCCCATCGGGTGCTGGATGCGCTTGTAGTGGTTGTTGACCGCGACCGAGAGCGACTTCTTGGTGCGGTCCTGGCCGATGACGTACTCGTCGAGACGCGCCTTGATCTCGATCGGCGTCGGCATCTTGTCGACGGCGAAGCCCTTGCGGAAGGGCTCCTTCGAGGGCGTCTTTTTTTCGAGCTTGAGGATCTGGATGCAGAGCTCGACGCACTCGTTGCAGATGAAGATGCCGGGCGGGCCCTGGATCAGGGAATCGACCTGGCGCTGGGGCTTGCCGCAGAAGGTGCAGGTGCGGCCGTCGTCGCCCTGCTTGGAGGCATAACGGGCCATCACTTGGCGTCCTTATCCTTTTCCGGCTCCTTGTCGCGCAGCGATTCGACGACTTCGTCGACGATGCCGTAGGTCTTGGCTTCTTCGGAGGACATGAAGTGGTCGCGGTCGGTGTCCTTGGCGATGCGTTCGACGGTCTGGCCGGTGTGGCGGGCCATGACCTGGTTGAGCTTCTTCTTGAGGAGGAGGATTTCCTCGGCGTGGATCTTGATGTCGCTGGCCACGCCCTGGGCGCCGCCCCAGGGCTGGTGGATCATGACGCGGGCATGGGGGAGGGCGTAGCGCTTGCCCTTGGTGCCGGCGGCGAGCAGCACGGCGCCCATCGACGAGGCCTGGCCGACGCAGTAGGTGGCGACGTCGCACTGCACGAACTGCATCGTGTCGTAGATGGCGAGGCCGGCGGTGACGGAGCCGCCCGGGGTATTGATGTAGATGTTGATGTCCTGCGACTTGTTGTCCATCTGCAGGAAGAGGATCTGGGCGATGACCAGGTTGGACACGTAGTCGTCGATCGGGGTGCCGATGAAGACGATGCGGTCCTTCAGCAGCCGCGACCAGATGTCGTAGGCGCGCTCGCCGCGGCCGGTCTTCTCGATAACGATCGGGGTCAGGTAGCTCATTCCGAGATCTCCTGGATGACGGCCTGGCTGCGGAGCAGGGCCTTGGCCTTGTCGTACTTGATGTCGGTGCGAAGCTGTCCCATCAGGTCGTTCTCTTCGTAGTGTTTGCGCACCTCGGTGGGCCACCGGCCGGTGGACTGGGCGATGCGGCCGATCCGCTCCTCCACCTCGTTCTCGGTGGCGAAGATGCGCTCCTTCTTGGCGATTTCATCGAGCAGGAAGTGCACGCGCAGCGTCGAGACCACGTATTCGGTGGACGCGCGGGCGAGCTCCTCCAGCCGGGCCTTGACCTTGTCCTCGGGCAGACCCTGTACCTCCATGTGGACCTGCTCGCGCTTCATGAGCGAGTCCACGCCGCGCAGGATCAGGCCTTCCGGAAGCTGAAAGGGCGTGGCCTTGAGGAGGTGCTCGAGGATCTGCTCCTCGACCGCGGCGTTGGCGGCTTCTTCCTTCTCGTCCGCGAGGCGCTTCCGCACGGCGGCCGTGAGCGCGTCGAGGGAGTCGAAGTCCATGTCCTTGGCGAACTGCTCGGTGAGCTCCGGCAGGCGTCGGCGCTTGATCTCGTGGATGGTCAGGCGGACGACGCCTTCCTTGTTCCGGAAGTCCGGCTTGTCGAAGCTCTCGGGGATCTTGACCGCGCACTCGCGGACCTCGCCGGCCTTGGCGCCGGCGAGCAGCAGGTAAAGCTCCGGGTGAGGCTTGCCGAAGATCGCGATGTCCTTGGAGACCGCGACCGGGAGGTTCTCGTTCTTGACCACGGAGGCGCCGTCGACCAGGAGTTCCTGGTCCACGATCAGGAGGTCGTCGTCCTGAGCCGTGCCCTCGATCGGCTCGATTTCGCCCTTGGCCTCGCGCAGGCGGTCGAGACCCCTTTGCACGTCCGCGTCGGTGACGCGCGGCTGCTTGCGCTCGGCCTTGATCCCCTTGTAGTCCTTGACCTCGAAGCTCGGCTTGACTTCGACCTTGATCTCGAAGGCCAGCGGCTTGTCGTTTTCGAGGGTGATCTTGTCGAGTTCGATCTCCGGCTCGCCGAGCGCCGAGAGCTTGCGCTCCTCGAGCACCTCGCGGTAGGAGGATTCGACGAGGTCGCGCTTGGCCTCTTCCATGAGTTCCTTGCCGTAGCGCTTCTCGAGAATCTTGTGCGGGATGTGGCCGCGCCGGAAACCGGGGAGCGCCACGCGGTCCGCGAGATCGCGGTACTTCCCGGCGATGGTTTCCTTGACCTTGTCGGACTCGAGCTCGACGTTGATGGCGAGCTTGCAGGGGCCGACTTCCTTGACCTCGTGCTTCATGGAGCATTCCTTGTTGAGAACCGGTTGCCCGCCATATCTTCTGCGTCCGATGGGAGATAGCGCGAAAACGCGCGGCGACGGGCGGAGCAAAGAGGGCGCATTCTAGGCGCGGGGGTCCTGCTTCGTCAAGAGATAAAGTAGGCCGGGTTCGAATCGGGGCGACACTCCCCGCCTGCGCCGGCGAGCAAAACGGGGACATGACCTGAATTCCGGAACCGACCTACGACCCGCGTGGGACGTGGCGGGAATTCAGGATCGTGTCCCCGTTTTGCGGCCGGTGCGAACCAGGCCAAAAGTAGCGGGGCGGGACGGCCGATATTCTTCGGGAGGGCAGCGGGCGAGTCGGCACGAACGCACGCACGGACGCAACGGAGGCGCGCCATGAACGCGGAACAGGTGATCGAGGCGGGGCTGCCGGTCGCGGCCGAGGAGATCGCGCGGGTGGAGCTGGCGCTCCTGCTCTACCACGACGCCTGGGACTTGCACCTTTTTTTTCTCGACGAAGACCTGTTTCGGCTGCTGGCGCGGTCGCCGGCGGAAGCGACCTTTCGGATCGATCTGTTGGCGGTGGTGTTCAAGCGCGGCGGCGCGCGGGAGATTTTCACCATCGAAGGAGTGCCGTATGGAATGCCGGAAGATCCGGAGTCGGGCGGGCTCGCGGCATGGTGGCGTGAGCAGGTCACGACGGCACGGGCGGCGGCGCTCTCCGTCTGTGCACGGCTGGCGCATCGTTATCCACCCCCGCTGCTCGTCCTGACGAATCCGCTGGCGATCGACACGCGGCCGAGCGACACGCGGAAGTTGCTGGCGGAGCTGTAGGTGCGGGTGCGGGGGCGAAGTGTGGCGCGGCGGGAGGGGGGGACCGTGCGGGTGCGGGGGGCGAGGGTGATGCGAACCTGCCCCCACCCCTGCCCTCCCCCACTGCGGTGGGGGAGGGGGACGGAGCGGGTGCGGGCGAAGTGTGGCGCGGCGGGCGCTACACCGGCAGGGCCTCTTCGACGGCGACGCCGCGCAGCTCGCACAGCCGCACGATGACGTCCTCGATGAGGTTGTTGGGGCAGGACGCGCCGGCGGTGATGCCGATTTCGACCGGGCCGGAGGGGAGCCAGCCGCGCGTTTCCACCTCCTGCTTGCCGTGCAGGTCGTAGTGGCGGATCAGGTCGGTCGAGACCAGGCGCGAGGCGTTGCGCACGAAGTAGGTGGGCAGCTTGGCCTCGCCCATCTCGGCCAGGTGCGACGTATTCGAGCTGTTGTAGCCGCCGATCACGAGCAGGAGGTGCGGCGGGCGCTCCAGCATTTCCCCGAGCGCGTCCTGGCGCTCCTGGGTGGCGCCGCAGATGGTGTCGAAGGACCGGAAGTGCTCCGCGAACCGCTCCCGGCCGAAGCGATCGACGATCGCCTGGCGGATGCGCCGCTGGATTTCCTCGGTTTCGCCGCGCATCATCGTGGTCTGGTTGGCGACCCCGACGATGCACAGGTGGCGGTCGGGGTCGAAGCCGGGCGAGGTGCAGCCGGCGAAGCGCGCGAGGAAGGCCTCCCGGTTGCCGCCGTGGCGGATGTAGTCGCAGACGACGTCCGCCTCCTCGATGTTGAGCACGATCAGGTAATGACCGGTGGCCTCGCCCATGGCGCGCGAGGCCGTGGCCTTGGTCTCCTCGTGCCGGGCCTTGCCGTGGATGATCGAGGTCGCGCGGTCGCGCGCATTCTGGCGCACGCGCTTCCAGACCGACATGACGTCGCCGCAGGTGGTGTCCACCATCTGGCAGCCGAGCTCCTTGAGCCGGTGCATCACCGGCAGGCGCGCGCCGAAGGCCGGAACGATCACGATGTCCGCGGCCGTGATCCCGGCCAGGTCGACTTCGCCGTCGCTCGGGAGCGTGCAGATGCCCATGGCGCGGATCTGCTCGTTCACTTCCGGATTGTGGATGATCTCGCCGAGGAGGAAGATGCGCTCGGTGGGGAAGACCTTGCGCGCGGCGTAGGCGAGATCGATCGCGCGCTCGACGCCGTAGCAGAAGCCGAATTCCTTGGCGAGGCGGATGGTGAGGTCGGGGGCGGCGATGCGACCGCCCGCGCGGCGCAGGCGCTCCACCAGGCCGCTGCGATAGTGCGCGTCCACCTGGGCCTCGACCAGCTTCATGATGTCGGGGGTGCGGAGATTCATGCGGCGCTCCTTGGGGGTGCGGGGAGCCCGGCAGAATACCAGATCCGGGGCCGGGATGCAACCGGCCGAGAGCGCCGGTGGGGGATTCCCGGCATTGCGCCACGACGACTGAACCTCATGGGAGGAGATCGATGTTTCGTTGATGGACGAAATATCCGCGCGGCCGGCCGGGGCCAGGGAGCCCGCTTTGCGCTTTCGCGGCGGGCGCGGGGGTGGTAAGGTGGGGGACGGCCATGCGTCGGGAAGGGCCTGGCTCGGGAGCAGGCCGCCGCGGGCGGGGAGCGTGTTCCGTTCGGTGCGGACCCGGGCATGCGGCGCCCCGCCCCGTGTGCGGCGTTTCTCGCGCCGGCCGGCCCGGCGTGCCGGCGGACTCGGTGGAGGTTGAGGTGAATGCCTGATCCAGAGCGCGACCTGCGGCCCGGCGGGCCGGTGGTTCGGCACGGGGAGCCCCAGCCCTTTCAGCCCGCGGCGCACAGCCGGTACGCGGCGGAAATCGAGGGTCACATCGCACGGCACGTCGGCAAGCCGGCCGCGGTGTTTCACGAGCTGGTGTCCGACCGGGTCCACGTCGATGTCCAGCAGGTGGCGCCGGCGCCGGAGCGTCCCTACTGGACGCTGGTGACCAGCGGCATGAGCGACCTGCCGATGACTCCGCCGGCGGCGGCGGCCGAGTGCACGCACGCCGAGCTGGTGCTCTGCCTGCCCGACTACTGGCCGCTCGATCAGGAATCGATGAAGCACGACCAGACCGCCTGGCCGATATCGGGGTTGCAGTATCTGGCGCGTTTCCCGCACAAGTTCGGGACCTGGCTGTGGGCGGGGCACACGGTGCCGAACGGCGATCCGCCGGAGCCGCTGGCGCCGGGGACCGGCCTCTGCTGCTTCCTGCTGCTGCGGCCGCGGCTCGTGCCGGAGGGCTTCCGCGAGCTGGCGACCCCGGACGGCCGCCGCATCCACTTCTTCGGGCTCTTCCCGCTCTACCGGGAGGAGATGGAGTACAAGCTGCGGATGGGGTCCGACGCGCTCGAGGCGCTCTTCGAAGAGCACGGGATCACGGAACGGATCGACCCCAAGCGGCGCAACGTCTGCGGGCGGCGCGCGGCCGGGTTAAGGTGATCGCCTGAATGGCGGGCGCGGGGAGGCGCGGCGGCGGAGATGCTTTGCATGCGCGGCGGTTCCGGGTAGAATCCTTGTTGGCGCCGCGGGGCGGGACTGCCTGCCCGCCGGCGCGGCGCTCGGCGCTCCCGCGCCGACCTCGGGTGCCCGTAGCTCAGCCGGATAGAGCGGCGGTTTCCTAAACCGCAGGCCGTTGGTTCAATTCCAACCGGGCACACCACGCTCCGCCCCCCGTCGCGTCCACCATCCCGCCCCCGCCCCCGCCATTGACCCCGCCGCCGCCGCGGACGTACAATGCGCAGGACGCTTCCCGCCCGCTGGAGACTCCGATCATGGCTTCGACGACGCGACTGCGCGCGCCCAGTCCCGGGGAAGTCCTGTATCCCGAGTCGGACGGCAAGCCGATGGGAGAGACCGACGAGCATCGCTACATCATCAACTACCTCATCGAGGCCCTCCGCCTCTGGTACCGCCGCGCACCGGACGTCTACGCCTCCGGAAACCTCATGATGTACTACGTCCCGGATGACACCAACGTCAGCCTCTCTCCCGATGTGTTCGTCGTCAAGGGCGTGCCCAAGCGCCAACGCCGGGTCTTCAAGGTCTGGGAAGAAGGGAAGGCGCCGACGGTGGTCATCGAAGTGTCGAGCCGCAAGACCCGGTCGGAAGACCTCGGGGAGAAACTCGAAGTCTATCGCGACATCTTCCGCGTGCGGGAGTACTACATCTACGATCCACTGCGCGAGTATCTCCCGGCGCGCCTGCGCGCGTGGGAAAGGAAGGGCAGTCGATTCGTCGAGCGCCGCTTGAGCGGAGGGCGATTCATCAGCACGGAACTCGGACTCGAATTGCACGACCGGGATGGCTGTCTGCGCCTGATTGATCCGGCGACGGGCGCAGCCCTGCCCGACCTGGAGCAAGCGGAAGATCGACGCCACGCCGCGGAAGCCGAAGTCCGGCGCTTGCGCGAGGAAATCGCCCGCCTGCGCGCAAAGCGCCGCCCCGGACTCGAATAGCCCCCGCGCCGGAGTGAGCCCGGCAGGTGCTCCCCGCAGGGCGGCCCGACTCCGACTCCGCCCGCCGGTGCCCTCCCCGGCGTGGACCCCCCGCTGGGAGAGCCCATGCCCTCCGACCCACCCACCCTGGGCCAGGCGGCGTTGCGCCGCGGTCTCCTCACCGCCGCCCAACTCGATGAAGCGCTCACCGAACAGGCCCGCCGCGCGGGCGCGTCCGGCACCCCGCCAGAACTCGGCGAGCTCCTGGTCGAGCTGGGCCTGCTCGCCCCCCGCCAGCTCGCCACCCTGCGCCCCGCTCCGGAGCCCACCCCACCGGCCCCCACCGCCCCCGCCGCGGCCCCCGCCGCCCCCGACCCTGCCCCCAGCGCCACCCTCGCCCCGCCCGCCCCGCCCGCCGCCGCGACCCTCCTCGGCACCCCCACCGCCGTCGCGGAACCGGCCTCTTCCGCCGACGCCGTCACCCTGCGCGCCGACCTGCGCCCCGCCGCGGCGCCGGCCCGCGGGCCGGGATTCGCCGAACCGCCCGAAGTCGCAGCCGCCGCGCGCCGCCCCGAATGCCGCCTCGGAAAGTACCTCCTCGTCCAGGAACTCGGCCGCGGCGGCATGGGCGTCGTCTATCGCGCCTGGGAGTCCGGCCTGCGTCGCTGGGTGGCCGTCAAGACCATCACCCCGGGCGCCGCCGGGGATGCCGCGGACGCCCCGCCCGGCGGCGCCGAATCGAGCGAGGCCGAGCGCTTCCTGCGCGAAGCGCGGCTCGCTGCGCGCCTCCGCCATCCCGGCATCGTGGCGGTCCATGAGGTCGGCGCCGAGGCGGGACGGCGCTTTCTGGTCATGGACCTGGTGCGCGGCTGCAGCCTGCGCGCGCTGATGAACGCCGCCCGCGGCGCCCCTCCCGCCTCCGGCGCCGCCGGTCCCGTCGCCGCGGGCGGCGGCGCCGACGCCTCCGCTCCCACCGCCGCCACGTTCCGGCCCGCGCTCGCGGCGCGTCCGGCGCCGCCCGGAGTCACGCGTCGCCGCCTGCCGGCCGACCTGGCGACGCTGCTCCCGCTCCTGCGCGACGTCGCCCGCGCCCTCGAATACGCCCACGCCGAAGCGGTCGTTCACCGCGATCTCAAGCCGGAAAACGTCCTGATCGACGTCGTGGGCGACGACGCCCCGGAGCCCCTTCCCTCTGCCGCCCGCCAGGCGCCGTCCGCACCCTCCCCCTCTCCCGCCCCCGCCCCCGCCGCAGCCGGGGGGGGCCGGGGAGAGGGCATGCGCCCATCACCCACGCCCCCCGCACCCGCGCTCTCCCCCTTCCCCGCCGCACCTCTCCCCCGACGCGCGCAGCGCGAAGGGGGAGCGGGGGAGGGTCGGGGTGGGGGTGTGTCCGCGCCACCCTGCGCTCCCGCCCCCTCTCCCGCCCCCCCCACACCCGCCGACGCCTGGCGCGCCGCCGGACGCGGCCGCGTGCGCGCCCTGCTCGCCGATTTCGGCCTCGCGCGCGATCTCTCCTCCGGTTCTAACCTGACGATCTCCGGCCAGGTGCTCGGCACCCCCGCCTACATGTCACCCGAACAGGCGCGCGGTCGCGTCTCCGCCGTGGACGCCCGCTCCGACCTCTTCTCTTTCGGCGCCATGCTCTACGACGTCGCCACCGGGCGCCGCCCCTTCGAAGCCGACGACGTCCTCGAACTGTTGCGCCGCGTCGCCGAAGAGGACCCGCCGCCGCCGCGCCGCCACCGCCCCGAAATCGATCGCGACCTCGAAACCGTCATCCTGCGTTGCCTGGAGAAGGACCCCGCCCGCCGCTACCCGAGTGCCGGCGCCGTGGCCGACGATCTCGACCGCTATCTGGCGGACGAACCGATCGCCGCGCGGCCCGTGGGCTTCGTCGGCCGCCTCGCCCGCCGGGTCGCGCGCGCACCGCGCGTTGCGGCGGCCGCCCTGATCCTCGTCCTGGCGCTCGGCGGGGCGCTGGCTGCCCTGGCGCGCGCGCAGTCGAGCGGCGCCCAACGCCTCTACGAGTCGCGCCTCGCGGACTCCCACGCCCGCGCGGAGCGCGCCGCCGGCGCGCGCAGCCGCGGCCACCCCGCGGAAGCCGCCGCCGCCGCCCGGGAGGCCCTATCCGCCG
>JACRIP010000710.1 GCA_016220045.1 Planctomycetota bacterium | reverse complement strand
CGTCAGCGTCATCGGGCCGAACGGCGCCGGCAAGACCACGCTCTTCAACTGTCTGACCGGGATCTACCGCCCGACCGAGGGCCAGGTCTGGTTCGACGGCAAGCTGATCGGCCAGCCGCCGGCCGAGGTCGGCTATCGGTTTGGTCTCGCGGTCTTCCTGGCGATCCTCTGCCTGGCCGCGGGGGGAATCGGCGGCGCGGAAATCGCCGCGCAAGGACTGCCCGCGATTCTGCTCTACCTCGCCTACGACCTGACGCAGGCACTCGGACGCGGCGATCGCAAGGGACCGCTCGGCGCGCCCGAAAACCACGAAGAGCGCGGCCTCCTGATCGCCCGCGGCGGGTCGCTCGCCTTCTTCGCGGGCATGGACTTCCTGGCCTGGCACGCAAGCGCTCGGGTCGCGCCGGCGGTGGCGGCCTGGTTCCCCGGACTCGGCGCCTTCTGCGCCGTGGCGGGGCTGCTGGCGATCGTCGGCGGCGTGCTGGCGGGCGGGCTCGCGATCGTGCCGCCGCACCGCGCCACGGCGCAGGGGATTGCGCGCACGTTCCAGAACATACGGCTGTTCCCGGAGATGACGGCGATCGAAAACGTCATGGTCGGCATGCACTGCCGCACCCGCTCGAACTCCTGGCAGGTCTTCGGCGCGGCCCTCGTGGGGCTGGCGCTGGGCGGTTGGCTGGCCTGGGCGGGCGCGGGCCGGTTGGGCGCGGCCTGGTGGCCGGCGTGGACGCTCTTCGGCGCGGTGGCGGTCACCCTCGCGCTCTGGTTTCACCTGACGGCGCGGCGCCGCGACTGCGGACTGGCCGCGCGCGCCCTCGAGCTGCTGCGTTTCGTCGGCGTCGAGCGCCATGCCGAGTCCTGGGCGCGCAACCTGCCCTACGGCGACCAGCGGCGCCTGGAAATCGCCCGTGCGCTCGCGACCGCCCCCAAGCTGCTCCTGCTCGACGAGCCCGCCGCGGGCATGAACCCGCAGGAATCGCAGACCCTGATGGACCTCATCCGCAAGATCCGGGATACGGGGATTACGGTACTCCTGATCGAACACCACATGAAGGTGGTGATGGGGATTTCCGACTGGGTCGTGGTGCTCGACTCGGGGAAGAAGCTGACCGAAGGCGAGCCCGCGAAGATCCAGAACGATCCACAGGTGATTGAAGCGTATCTGGGGAGGGAGGAGGACCTGGAATGAGAGAGGCAGAGCCTGTTGACCTGGCGAGCCCATTGCGGATTGCGGATTTCGAATTGCGGATTGCCGCAGGTCGATTGTTGGATGCCGATCGGAGCGCCGGCACCCTGCGCCACGACGCGCCCTTGTCCACGCGTCTACAATCCGAAATCCGAAATCCGAATTCCGCAATTGGTGGAGTCCGCCGTCAGGAACCGAGTTGCCGATGAGCAACGACCCCTTGTTGGAACTCCGCGACATCCACACCGGCTACGGGCCGATCGAGGTCCTCAAGGGGATCTCGCTGGAGGTCCGCACCGGCGAGATCGTGACCATCATCGGCGCGAACGGCGCCGGGAAGAGCACGACCTTGATGACCGTGAGCGGGATGGTGCCGGTGCGGCGCGGCGAAGTTCGGTTCCAGGGCGAACGCCTGACCGGCGTGGCGCCGCACCGGATCGTCGAACTGGGGCTGAGCCAGGTGCCCGAGGGCCGGCGCATCTTCCCGCGCCTGACCGTGCTGGAGAACCTGGAGATGGGCGCGTACACCCGGCGCGATCCGAACGGCGTGGCCGCGGACCTGGACAAGATGTTCCATCGCTTTCCGATCCTGTCGGAGCGCAAGGAGCAGCTCGGGGGCACGCTGAGCGGCGGCGAGCAGCAGATGCTGGCGATCGCGCGCGCGCTGATGGCGCGCCCGCGCATGCTGCTGCTCGACGAGCCCTCGCTCGGGCTGGCGCCGCTCTTCGTCAGCAAGGTCTTCCGGATCCTGCGCGAGCTGAACCGCGAGGGCGTGACCGTCCTGCTGGTCGAGCAGAACGCGCGCATGGCGCTCAAGACGGCGCACCGCGGCTACGTCCTGGAGACCGGGCAGATCACGATGGCCGACGCGGCGGCGACGCTGCTCGCGGACTCGCGCGTGCAGGACGCCTACCTTGGGAAATGATCGCGGCCGATCCGCAACGTCCCCGTAAGGAAGACACATGGTGAACCTCTTGCGTCGATCCCGGCTCGCGCCGGCACTCGTGGCGCTGGCACTCCTGGCCGGCTGCGGCGCCAACCCGATCACGCGGGTGAGCCCGGACTGGCGGGTAAACCTGACCCACAACGACCCGGACGTGCGCATCCAGGCGATCGGCATCGCGCTCGAGGAGGGGAGCAAGGAGGCGCTCCCGCTCCTGGTCGATCGCCTGGAGGACGAAGACGCGGCCGCGCGCATGTTCGCGTACCACGCGCTGCGCAAGCTCTCCGGCGAGGACCTCGGGTTCCACCCGTATGCTGGGGACGCGCAGCGCGCCGACGAGGTCCGGCGCTGGCGCGACCGCTGGCCGGGCAAGAAGCAGGGCGGCGCCCCCGCGGCGCCGGTGGAGAAGAAGTCGTGACGCGCGCGCATCGCATCGACCTGTCGGTTTCCAGCGACCCGCGCGAGATGACGGTGGTCCGCGCCGTCGCCGCCAAGGCGGGCAGCCTCGCGGGCTTCAGCGAGCGCGACCAGTCCATGATCGCCCTGGCGGTGGACGAGGCCTGCACCAATATCATCAAGTACAGCTACCAGGGCGCGACGGCGCAGCCGATCCGCCTGCGCTTCGTCGCGGGCGAGACCGGCATCGAGGTCCTGGTCCGCGACTGGGGCCGCAAGCCGTCCCCCGAGGTCCTGCGCCCCAAGCGCGCGGGCACGACGCGCTGCGGCGGCCTGGGCATCCACATGCTGCTGGAAATCATGGACACCGTCGTCTACGATACCTCGCCCCGCGAGGGCACCCGCCTCACGCTGATCAAGTCGCTCCCCGCCGGCAACGGGTCATCGGCCGCCGCCGCGCCCGCGACCGCGACCGCGGGCAAGCGCAAGCCCGTCACCGTCATCATCGACCGCAAGAAAGGCATCCAGGAAACCCGCTTCGTCTAGTCGGAAGCTGAAGGATATCCCCTATGCCGATCACCCATGCGGTGCGCACGGTCGCGCCCGCCACCGTCGTCGATCTCAAGGGGGAGATCGACATGTCGAACTCCCCCGAAGTCCGCAAGGTCCTGCGCGGACTGGTGAAGGACAAGGCCAAACTGGTCGTCCTCAATCTCGCGGCGGTCGAGTACATCGACAGCTCGGGGATCGCCACGCTGCTCGATTGCCTCAAGGAGATGCGCAAGTACAAGGGCACCTTCCGCATTGCGGGCATGCGCGACGTCATCATGGACGTCTTCCGTCTCGCCAAGCTGGAAGGCATCTTCGAGATCTATCCCGACCTCGCGGCGGCGATCGCGGCCCCGGTCAAGTAGCTCGCGGGACCGACCGACCGTGGCGAATCCACGGCGGTCGCGGGTGCGCATCTCGCGGCGTGCCTCGCGTTTGGGAGTTTGGAAGTTTCGAAGTTTGGGCGTTTGGAGTCCTGAGAGACTTCCCGCCTCTTCTCGCACTCCCATCGCATTCCGAAACCCAGGCCTCCCGATCATCACGTTGACGTGTCGATCCATCGAGAATCTCCAAACCCCCAAACGTCCAAACCCCCAAACCTTCCCCGCCTCCCCCGTTTGCCACTGAGACGCCAATGACGAATCTTCTCGCCGCGATCGGCCGCCCGACCCTCGAACTCTGCCAGGGCGTCGGCCAGGCCTTCTTCCTGTTCTGGGACTCGTTCCTCTGGATCGTCTCCTGGTTCATCTATCCCCTGGCGAAGATCACCGGCCTCGGCCGCTTCGTGCGGCGCCGCGGCGGCATCCGCTTCCGCGCCACCGCCGAGCAGGGCGTGCGCGTCGGCGTCAAGTCCCTCCCCATCTCCATGCTCGTGCTCTTCTTCCTCGGCATGATCCTCGCCCTCCAGACCGCGTACATCCTCAAAAAATTCGGCGTCACCGAGTACGTCTCCAACCTCGTCTCGGTCGCCATCATCCGCGAGCTCGGACCGCTCATCACCGCGCTCGTCATGTCCGGCTTCATCGCCGGCTCCATCGCCGCCGAACTCGGCACCATGCAGGTCTATGAGGAGATCATGGCCCTGCGCACCTCGGCGATCCACCCCAACCGCTTCCTCGTCGTCCCCCGCCTGCTCGCGACCATGCTCATGCTCCCCTGCGTGACCATCTTCGCCGACCTCGCCGGCATCATCGGCGGCTGGGTCATCGGCACCGCCATCCTCCAGATCAACTCCGACCTCTTCATCGCCAAGTGCATCGAGGCCGTCGTCGCCAAGGACTTCGCCACCGGCCTGATCAAGACCGAGGCCTTCGCCGTACTCCTCGGCCTGATCGGGTGTCACCAGGGCCTCGCCACCAAGGGCGGCGCCGACGGCGTCGGCCGCGCGACCACCAACGCCGTCGTCCTCTCCATTCTCGCCATCATCGTCGCCGACTGCCTCTTCACCTTCCTCTTCTACTACTTGCTCGAGGCCTAGTCCGTGCCCGATACCGCCCCCGCCCCCGCCCCCTCAGGCGCCCCGACGCGCGCGCGCGAACCGATCGTCGAGGTCATCGGCCTCGAGAAATCGTTCAAGACCCAGCGCGTCCTGCGCAACGTCAATCTCACCGTCTACCGCGGCGAGACCATGGTCATCATGGGCGGCTCCGGCTGCGGCAAGTCCACGCTCCTCGGCCACCTGGTCGGCTTCCACCGTCCCGACTCCGGGTCCATCCGCATCTTCGGTCGCGACATCCTCCGCCTCGCCACCTGGGAAATGGACGAGGTCAAGAAACGCTTCGGCATCCTCTTCCAGTCCGGCGCGCTCTACAACTCCATGACCATCGCCGAAAACGTCGCCCTGCCCATGCGCGAGCACGCCGCGCTGGACCGGGACATCATCGACATGATGGTGAAGATGAAGCTCAAGATGGTCGGCTGGACCAAGCCCGACAGCCTCAAGCCCTCCGAAATCTCGGGCGGCATGAAGAAGCGCGCCGGGCTCGCCCGGGCGATCGCCCTCGACCCGGAGCTGCTCTTCTACGACGAGCCGACCGCCGGCCTCGACCCGATCGCCTCCGCCGAGATCGCCCAGCTCATCGTCGACCTGCGCGACAAGCTGCGCGTGACCTCGGTCGTGGTCACGCACGACATGACCAGCGCCTTCCACATCGCCGACCGCATGTGCTACCTCCACCTCGGCGACGTGCGCATGATCGGCACGCCCGAGGAGTTCCGCAAAACCGACGACCCCCTGGTCCGACAGTTCATCGACGGCTCCCTCTCGGGCCCGCTCACCGCCGCCACCACGGGCGAGGACTACCTGCGGGACCTTCTGGGCGAAGAATAGACATCGAGGAGACACCTGAGTGCAAAGCGCGAAAAACGAGATCCTGGCGGGCACGATCGTGCTCGCCGCCGTCTGCCTGCTCCTGGTCGGCCTGTTCAAGATCGGGGCCGTCAACCTGGCGCGCGAGAAGCCGCGGGCGCTGTCCGTACGGTTCGACGATGCCAGCGGCCTGAAGACCTACGACCCGGTCTTCTACGCCGGCGTCGAGGTCGGCAAGGTCACGCGCATCGCCCTGGTGCGCGTCGAGCAGGCGGTCCCGCCGGCCGAGGCGGAGCCCGGCAAGGAGCCGGCGAAAGACCCGAAGAAAGCGCCCGAGATGCGCATGGTGACCCTGGTCGAGGTCCAGATGGAGGTCAAGGCCGACGTCGAGTACAAGAGCGGCTCCGAGGCCATGATCGACAAGACCCTGACCGGCATCACCTCGGTCGTCATCCGTCCCGGCCCGGGCGCGGACGCGCTGAAGGAGGGTGAATACCTGAAGGCGCGCCACGCCGACACGCTGACCGACATCGCGGCCAACGTCAAGCCGCTGGTCCAGGAGGTCAAGGCCCTGATCGCCGACCTGCGCAAGCTCGTCGGCGACGAGGAGGTGCGGGCCAATTTCAAGGGGGCCTTCGAGAAGATCAACAAGACCGCCGAGGAGCTGCAGTCCGCGGTCGGGACGCTCAAGAGCATCCTCCAGGACAACAAGGAGAACCTCGGCGCGGCGATCGCCAACCTCAAGGAGACCACCGCCTCCGCCGATGCGATCCTCAAGGAGAACCGCGAGAAGCTCAAGGGCATCTTCGAGGGCGTGCAGAAATTCACCGACGGCCTGGACGCCACCAAGGGCAAGCTCGATGAGGCGCTGGCCAACCTCGACAGCGCCATGAAAAAGGGCGGCGAGATCCTGGACTCCAATTCGCGCAACATCGCCAAGTCGATCGCCAACATGAAAGACACGTCGACCAACCTGAAGGCGACGAGCGAGGAAGTGCGCCGCCACCCCTGGTGGCTCCTGCACAATCCCGACGAGGAGGAGATCGAGTCGCTGAATCTGTACGATGCGGCGCGGCACTTCAACAGCGCGGCCGGCTCGCTCAACGAGGCGGCGGCGGAGCTGGCGGCGCTGACCAAGGGCGGCGGCCCGCCCCCGCCCGACGTCGCCAAGGAGGCGCTCGCCAAGGTCGAGGCCACGCTCGCCAAGTACCAGGAAGCGGAGGGCGAGTTCTGGAAGCGCCTGAAGGCGGCGAAGGGCGGGAAGTAGGCGCCCGGCGCCCGGCGTTCAACGGCGTTTAACGACGTTAAACGGCGTTGAACGGCGTTAGACGGCGTCGACGGGCGGCGCCAGCGTCGTGAGGTGAGGCGTGAAGGGACGTATCCTGCTCGCGCTCTCGTTGCTCCTCGGCGTCGCGCTCCTGGTCTGGGTGGTGCGGGCGGTGGGGGTCGCGGACGCGCTGACGGCGCTGCGACGCGCCGGGCCGGGCGCCGCGCTCGCCCTCGCCGTGAACGGCGCCGCGATCCTGGCGCTGCAGACCGCGGCGTGGTCGATCCTGCTGCGCTCGGCCGGCCATCCCGTGGCCTTCCGCGTGCTCCTCGCCGCGATGGTCATGGGCTACGCCATGTCCTTTCTCACGCCGTCGATGTACCTGGGCGGCGAGCCGATCCGCACCGTGTACATCGCGCGCCGCTCCGGCCTGCGCAAACGCCTCGTCCTCGGCACCATCCTGGTCCAGAAGTTCGCCGAGCTCGCCTCCTTCCTGGTCCTGTGCTGGTTCGGCAGCGCCGCGGTGCTGCACCGTTACCGTGCGGACCTGGGCGCGGGCGCGCTCGCCGGGCTGGTTGCGTTCGACCTGCTCGCGGGCGCGGCGCTCGGCGCGCTCTGCTGGTCCTTCCTGACGCGTGCGCACTGGAGCGCCCGGCTGCTGCGGTCGATCGCGCGCCGCGGCTGGTGGCGCCCGGCCGCCTTCGAGTGGGCCGCGGGCGCGGCCGCCGACATGGAAGAGGTGATCTACGCCGCCTTCCACGCCCGCCTCCGCGCCACCCTGGCCGCCGCCGGACTGATGTTCGCCTCCCTCCTCCTGGTCTTCCTGCGTCCCGCCTTTTTTTTCTGCTGGCTGCCCGACATCGCGCCCTTCGACCTCACCACGCTGGGGGTGTTCTTCGTCTTCACGCAGCTCCTGATGGCGTTCCATGTGACGCCGGGGGGCGTGGGGTTCTACGAAGCGGGCTTCGTCGCGGTCTTCCACCTGCTGGCGGTGCCGCTCGCCGGCGGGCTGGCGTATACGGCGCTCGCCCGAGGCGTGGAACTGTCGTTGACCGGGCTGGGCATCTTGCGGGCGCTCTCCCTCGGACTCGCCGGGGCCCAGGCGCGCGCGCAGGCGCTGGCGGAGGCCCGCCAGGTCGACGCGGACGAGGGCGCTCCGCCGCCGGCCGCGTAAGGCCGCGCCGCGCCGCACGGGGTCGAGCAGAGGCTCGGACGCCCCGCGCCCGGCGGATCGGACTCGCCGCTGGTTCGTCGTTTCACCCGATGAGGCGGTCGCAAAAGGCGCCGGAAGGGCGGAATCGGCGAGCCGGCGGGGCGGACACAGGGGTCCGCCCCTACGCCAAGTCAGGCGGCGGTCGCCATAGAGGATTCCGACGCGATAGTATTTCTCATGGACGGCAGGACGGGGCCCACCCCCGACGACGCGGAGTTAGTGGATATGCTACGCAAGGTCGGCAAACCGGTCG
>JACRIP010000693.1 GCA_016220045.1 Planctomycetota bacterium | reverse complement strand
TCCCACCCCCACCGACGATCCGCGGCTGCTCGACGCCCTTACTTCACCCCTGCCGAACGTGCGCTGCCTGGCCGCGCTGCGCATCGGGGAAATCCCCGTGCTGCGGGAGGTGGCGGGTCCGCGACCGCTCGCCCCGCGTCCCGCGCTCTTCGTCGCCCCGCTCGCGGCCGCGCTCCGCGATGCCGACGGTTGGACCGCCCACGCCGCCCTCGCCGCGCTCACCCGCTTCGCCCCGCCCGACCGCGTCGAGTCGCGCGCCGCCGCGCTCGTCGCGGCGCCCCGCGCCCAGGAGCGCCTGCTCGCGCCCTTTGCGCGCCGCCTGGTGCTCGCGCTCGCCGCGTGCGACGACGTCGCGGCGATCGAGCCGCTGCGCGCCGCCGTCGCGGATGACGGCGCCTGCGACGATGACCCGGCGGCGGTCCGCGGCTGGGCGCTCGCCGCCTACGCCCACGCCGCCGGCCGCGACGCGATCCCGTTCCTGCGCGCGCAGCTCACCGACCGCAAGGCCGCGCTCGAGCTCCGCATCGGCGCCGCCCGCGCGCTCGGTCGCCTCGGCGCCCAGGAGGCCGCCCCCGACCTCGCCGTACTCGCGCGCCAGCCGGCGGGTCGCCTCATGGTCGCGGCCGCCGCCGCCCTCGCCCAGCTCGGCGATCGCCTGGGCCTGGTCGTGCTCGCCGCCGGCGCCCGCGACCCGGACCCCGCGACTCGCGCCGAGGCCGAGAGCGCCCTCATCGCCGCCGGCTCCCCCGCCCTCCCCGTCGTCCTCCCCCTCCTCCTCCGCCCCGAGCCCGCCGCCCGCGCCGCCGGCAGCCATGTCCTCGGCGAGATCGGCGAACCCGAGCACCTGCCCGCGCTCGACGGCCTCGCGCACGATCCCGAGGAAAGCGTGCGCGTCGCCGCCGCCGCCGCCGCCGAAGCCATCCGCTCCCGCCCGGTCCCTCGGCCGAGCGGCGCAGAACCTCCCCGCTGACTTTTCTGGACCTCCCCTCCGCCTCCAGTATAATCCTCGCGGATGGCGTTCCCAGAGCGTAGCTCAGTGGCGCAACGTCTCCGGTCGTCACGTTGATTCCAGGGAGGGCCCATGTCCGAGACATCCACCGCCGGAGCGCCGCTTCCGGCCCCCGCCGTGGCCGGCGACCCCGGCAATCGCCGTTTCTACAGGATTTGCCTGATATCCGGGTTCGTCGCCGCGCTGACGGCGGGCGCCGCCTGGGGCGCCCAGATCCTGGTCCGCGTCGCCGCCAAGCATTCCTTCTCCTCCATCCCGCACGGCGAAATCGACGTCCACGCCCACGCCGCGGTCGCCGGCTGGGTCGCCCTCCCCGTCTTCGCCTTCGCCTTCTTCATCTCCCCCCGCCCGCGCCGGGCCGCGGCGTGGGCGATCTGCGCCTATCTCCCGGCACTGCTCCTGCGAATGTACACGCAGCCGCGGGCCGATGCCGACACCATCTGGCTGCCGATCACCCTCGGCCTCTGCGCCGTCCAGGCCCTCGCGTCCGGCATTCTCCTCCTCTCCTTCTGGGACGCCACCGGCAACCCCTCGCGCCCCGCCCCCTGGCAACGCTTCCTCCAATGGTCCCTGCTCTGGTTCTTCGCCGCCACCCTCTACGACCCCGCGGCCCTCTACCTCACCGAAACCGCGTTGCAGGAGGGCCGCGCCGTCACGGCCTGGGCGCCCGCCCTCCGGCAGTTGCAGATCAACGGGTTCTGCATCCTCCTCCTGCTCGGCATCGGCCAGCAGGTCCTTCCCGCAATCTACGGTGCAGGCCGTACGTCAGCCCCCGCCGCGCTGTCCGCCCTCACCTTGGCGAACTTCGTCATCGCCGCCGAGGTCATCTGGCGCCTGGTCGTGGCCTCGCTCGGCATCCCGGTCCCCCCGCTGCTCGCCGTCACCCTCGGCCCGCTCTTCTACCTCGCCGTCGTCCTCGTGGTCGGACCGTGGAACATCTTCCGGAGCCTCGAGCGCGAGGACGAGACCACGCGCTTCCACCGCGCCGCGGTCCTGTGGCTGCACGTCGGCCTGCTCATGTACCTCTTCGAACCGCTGCTCGGCCTTTCTCCCGATTTCCGCCGCGTCTACTACGCCGCCGCCACCCACGCCCTCGGCCTCGGGTTCGTCGGTCAGTCCCTCCTCGCCTACACCTTCCGCACCGTGCCCCTGGTCTCCGGGATTTCCCTGTCCCAGCTCGCCCGCGCCGAAACCTGCTTCTACCTGCTCAACCTCGGGTGCGCGATCCGTGTGGTCTTCCAGGTCCTCAGCACCGACTACGATTGCGCTTCGTTCGCCTTCGAACCCCTGCTGCTCAGCGCGCTCCTGGAACTCACGGCCGTCGGGATGTGGGGAGGCCTGCTCTTCTGGAAGGTCCTGAACTCCACGCCCGGCGCCGCCGCCTGCGCGCCCTCCGCCCCGTCCGTCCCATCCGCCCCCGCCGACCGGGAACTGGGCCCGTCCGACACGCTCCGTGACGCGGCCCTGCGCTCGCCGGAAGCGCGCGCCGTGCTCGGCCGCTTCGGCTTCCGCTGCGCCGAGGCCGGCGAGCTGCCGAGCTTCGCCGGGCGCGTCTGCCTGCGCGAGGCCTGCCTGTTGCACGACGTGGACGAGCGGGAGCTGCTCGCCGCGCTGGCCGGACGGGCGGCGCCGGCGGGCGCGACGGGTGGGGGCGGGGCCGGGCCGGCGTAGTGTCCTGCCTACACCGCCTCCCCTGGTTGGCGTCGGGGCGGACCCCTGTGTCCGCCCCGGGGTGGCCCGGCCGGCGACTATTGCGACCGCCTCTGAAGGCGGAACTACGAGCGCACGCGTGCTGCGGGCAACCTCCCTCGGCCGCGTCGCGGCGCTCGCCCGAACGCGCGTCGCGTCGCAGGGTTAGTACAGTATCCCGGCGGCGACCGCCGTCTCGTCGCCCGCCCCCAGCGCCGGGGCGCCGCCGCACAGGGTGAAGCCGCCCCGCCCGTCCCCGCGGAACAGGTAGACACCGCCCCCCGCGGCCCCCGCAATCCCGTCGGCATGGCCGTCGCCGTCCACGTCGAAGAACGCCACCGCCAGTCCGTCCGACGCCAGCGGGTACGGCGCCCCCGCCGCACGCACGAAGCGCGGCGGCCGGCCCGGCGCCTCCGCACGGTTCAGCCACACGTCGAAGGTCGCCGCCGGCGCGTGGCCCGCGCCGCCGTCGTCGTCGCCGTGCCCCCCATCATCGTCGTGGCCCCCGCCGTCGCCGTCCTCCCCGTCGTCCTCGCCATCGGCCCCCCCGCCCCCGGGGTGGTCCTCCTCCGGGTCGCCGCCGCCCGGCGCGCCGCCGCCCCCCACGCCCCGCTCCGGCGCCCGCGCCGCGGTCACCAGGACGACGTCCGCGCGCGCATCGACCGACTCGTCCGCGTTCCCCACGGCGATGCCTCGGGTATCTCCCTGAGTATCGTACCGCCCGTGCGGGAATCGCCGGAAGCGATCCCCGGCGTTCGCGAAGGCGTGCCAGGCGGCGCGGCTCGAGGCGATCGCCGCGTCGTTCGCGCCGTCGCCGTCCAGGTCCGCGGCGCGGAGCGCGCGCAGCCGCCAGTGTCCGTGCACGCGCGGCGGATGCGTGAAGCCCTCGGCCAGGCGCCCGACTCCGTCATTCAGGAACCCGCGCAGCCGGCCGTCGTCGGTGACCGCCGGCACGTCCACGGTGATCCCGCGGTCGAGGACGGCGGCGTCCAGGCCCGTCACCGCCGCTCCGGCATCCACCGGACCCTGCGCGTGCGGCGTCAGCTTCGGGCTCGGGCGGCCGTCCACCAGCGGACCGGTAAGCGCGCCGAGGAAGAGCGACAGCCCCTCGTGCGGTGCCGACGTGCCCACGACGACTCCCGGCGTCGGGGAGTCGATGAATCCGGCCGGCGCCAGCGCGGTCACCGGCCCCGCCGCCTCCACCGGGGGCGAGGGCCGCACGAAGGCGCAGTTGCCGCGGTTCACCCAGACCTCGACCGCCCCGGCCGCCGTTCCCGCCACGATGTCGAGGTCCCCGTCGCGATCGAGATCCGCCAGCGCGACCGCGTTCACGGGCCCGCTCGCGACCAGGGTGTTTACCTGGCGGAGACAGGCGGGCGCCCCGCGCACCAGGTCGATCGTCCAGACTTCGATCGTCCCGGCGGAGGTCCCGGTGACCACCACCGCACGGCGCGGGGCCGCGATGGAGTAGATTCGTTCCGCTTCTTCGACGCGCCCGATCGACCGCAGGCGCCCGCCGGCATGCTCCAGGTAGAAGGTCCCGTTGCCGAAACGCACGCCGATCGGCCGGGCGTCGGGGTTGCCGCAGGCGCCGTTCCACGCGTACTCCAGGCCGGCCAGGGCGACGTACTTGGCTTCGAGCGCGAGGAGATCGGTGGCGAGCACGAGATGGCCGGTGGTCACGGTGGCAAGCGTGGCCGCCGCCAGGGCCGCAAGGACCAGGAGCGCCACCAGGGCGACGATGAGGGCGGCGCCGCGACGGTCGCGGACCGGGCGGTGGTCGCGGGACGGCATCGGATTTCCTTTCACGGGCCGAGGGCGAATGCGGTCATTATACCTCGCCTGCCGGCGGGCGCGCGCGCCTTTCGGGCT
>JACRIP010000691.1 GCA_016220045.1 Planctomycetota bacterium | reverse complement strand
GGGTGCATGTCCGTTCTTGCATCTCGACCGAACCGGCCATGCTCAGCGAAGCCACTGCCTTCGTCGTGCTCGTATCTCGTACTCGTACTCGTACTCGAACGCCCAGGGCATTCGAGTACGAGTACGAGTACGAGACACGAGATACGAGATACGAGATACGACGGAGGCCAAGTCGCCGATGCGTGCGGGCCGTACGGTCGGGATGCAGGTCCGGACATGCACCCCTTCAAACTGCTTGCATTCCCCCCGCCCGCCGCTACAATGACCGCCCCCTTTCGAGGTGGCGGAGCGGGGCCGGACGGCGGGGGGGCTCGACGCTTCCCCCGCGCCCGCACTCCCCACCTCCCCTCGACTTCGCCCGGGAGTACCCAACATGCGCTGGTCCCAGACCTTGATTCCCACCCTGCGCGAGGATCCGCAGGACGCCGACGTCCCCAGCCAGAAGCTCATGATCCGCGCCGGCCTCATCCGCAAGCTCGGCGCCGGCCTCTTCACCTACCTCCCCCTCGGCCTCGCCGCCCTGCGCAACGCCGAGCGCATCGTCCGCGAAGAAATGGACAAGGCCGGCGCCCTTGAAATGCTCATGCCCGTGCTCCAGCCCGCCGACCTCTGGAAAGAGTCCGGCCGCTTCGACGGGTTCGGCGACCTGATGTGCAAGTTCACCGATCGCAACGGCCATATCAACGTCCTCGGCCCCACCCACGAAGAGGTCGTCACCCACCACGTCCGCTGCGAAATCAACTCCTACCGCCAGCTCCCGGTCACCCTCTATCAGATCCAGACCAAGTTCCGCGACGAAATCCGCCCCCGCTTCGGCGTCATCCGCGCCCGCGAATTCCTCATGAAGGACGCCTACTCCTTCGACACCGACTGGGAGGGCCTCAACAAGTCCTACCAGAAAATGTACGACGCCTACAACGCGACCTTCAAGCGCGCCGGCCTGCGCTTCTGCATCGTCGAGGCCGACTCCGGCCTCATGGGCGGCGACGTCTCCCATGAGTTCATGGTGCTCGCCGAGATCGGCGAGGACCTGCTCCTGCGCTGCGACAAGTGCCTCTACGGCGCCAACCGCGAGAAGGCGGAGTGCATCAACGAGGGCAAGAAGTGGGACCTGGTCCACGCTCCCACCTACGCCCCGGTCCAGGAAGTTGCCACGCCCGGCGTTAGTACGGTAGACGCCGTAGCAAAATTCCTGCGCACTCCGGCGGAGCGCATCGTCAAGACGCTGATCTACAAGGTCAAGGGCGAGCCGGTAGCCGTGCTCGTCCGCGGCGATCACGAGGCCAACCCCGCCAAGCTGGCCAAGCACTTCGGCACCGCCCAGATCGAACTCGCCGACGCCGCCACCATCGAGAAGGCCACCGGTGGGCCGCTCGGCTTCTCCGGCCCGGTCGGCCTGAAGATCCGCAAGGTCGCCGACAACACCCTCATGA
This sequence comes from Planctomycetota bacterium, assembly GCA_016220045.1. Taxonomy (GTDB): domain Bacteria; phylum Planctomycetota; class MHYJ01; order WSZJ01; family JACPWG01; genus JACRIP01. The sequence continues at coordinate 1,508 of JACRIP010000691.1, read as the reverse complement.
ACCTCACGAACGCCGTGACGGGTGCGAACAAGCTGGACACCCACATCGTGAACGTCAATCTCGACCGCGACTTCACGATCGACGCCTACGCCGACCTGCGCTTCGCCGCCGCCGGCGACCGCTGCCCGCGCTGCGAGGGCACGCTCGCCCTCTCCCACGGCATCGAGGTCGGCCACACCTTCAAGCTCGGCACCAAGTACTCGGAAAGCCTGAAGGCGGAGTTCCTCAACGACAAGGGAGAACTCAAGCCCTGCATCATGGGTTGCTACGGCATCGGCGTCAGCCGCCTGCTCGCCGCCGCCATCGAGAACTCGCACGACAAGGACGGCATCCTCTGGCCGCCCGGCCTTGCGCCCTACTCTGTTCACCTGGTCTCGGTCAATCCCAAGGACGCGAAGGTCGCGACGGCGTCGGCGAAGCTCTACGAGAGCCTCAACGCGGCCGGCATCCAGGTGCTCTGGGACGATCGCGACGCCCAGGCCGGCGTCAAGTTCAAGGACGCCGACCTGCTCGGAATGCCGGTCCGCCTGACGCTGGGCGGGCGCGGCGTCGATGCGGGCACCGTCGATCTCAAGCCGCGCAACGAAGCGGCCCAACGCCCGGTCCCGCTGGCCGCGGTCGTCGCCGAGGTCCGCTCCGCGCTGGAAAAGTACGCGGCGACGTTCGCGAAGTAGCCCCTCGCGCCACGGGGCGGCGGCGCCGCCGCCGGCGTCGGCGCCGAGCGCTGCGGCGCCCACCGCATCGTCGTCCCGACTCCTCCTGTCATTCCCGGCCCGTGCCCTTCTTTTCTGCGGTAGAATCCGTATGCAACGCCTCGCGCTTGTCGCCGTCGCCCTGCTGGCGACGGTGCTCCTGTCGTCCTGCTCCACCGGCACCGAGGTCCCCGCCCCGCCGGGCGCCGGCGGCGGCAGTGCGCCCGTGAGCCTGCCGCGCTCGGCGGCCGAAGTCGGCGAAGTGAAAGTCACTCTGTTCACGATATCGCCGACCCGATCCTACTCGGATCAGGCACCCGGCGAATTCGGCGGCGCTCATCTGGGAATCATCTCCCCGGCGTGGGGGAAAAACAAGCGGCCGCTGCGCGAGGCGCTCGCCGAAGTCTCTCCCATCCTCGTCAAGATCGCTACCGAGGAGGCGATGGTCGTGCTCCTCAGGGCGCTGGCCGAACAGGGGTTCTTCCGCCTCCCGACGCTCATCGAGCCGCCGGTCGAGCGGTACCGTTCGCCGACCGCCACCGGCGCCGTCATTTCGGTGACCATCGGCAAGAGCTCCTGGATGGTCGAACGCATCCCCCTGGGCGCCAATCCGTCCCCCGATCAACGCCAGCGGTTCGACCAGTTCGTTCGCATGAAAGAGGCCATCGCGGAGGTCTTCGCCGCGTTGCCCACCGTCCAGTGGTCGACCACGCAGGATCCGTGGGAGAAGGCTTTCCAGGATCACCTGCGGCTGCAGCGCAAGGGCGGCCAAAAGTAGCTCAACCCCGCTGCGTCACCGCCCCGCCCCCACCCGCC
>JACRIP010000686.1 GCA_016220045.1 Planctomycetota bacterium | reverse complement strand
CGATGGCTGCGCGGCCCGGCCCGGCCCCCGTCTTCGTGGCCCTTCGTGGTTTCGTCTTGGTGGCCCTTCGTGTTCCCGTCGTTCTTGGTGGCCCTTCGTGCGTCCCGCTTCGTGGCCCTTCGTGTTCCCGTCGCCCTTCGTGGCCCTTACCCCCCCTTGGTGGCCCTCCGCCCCGCCCACCACGCCCGCACCCGCGCCCCCCCCGCATCCGACAGACTGTAGAAGGCCGGCACCACGACCAGGGTCAGCACCGTAGACACCATCACGCCGCCGATCACCGCCAGGCACATCGGGATCCGCACCTCGCCCCCGGGACCGACCGCCAGCGCGCCCGGCAACGCCCCCGCGATCGTCGACATCGACGTCATCAGGATCGGCCGCAGCCGCACCGGACAGGCCTCCAAGAGCGCCGCGTCCCGCTCCGCGCCGCCCGCGCGCACCTGGTTCGTGTAGTCCACCAGCAGAATCGAGTTCTTCTTCACGATCCCCATCAGCAGCACGATGCCGAGCATGCTGTACATGTTGATGGACACGCCGCCCAGCCACAGCGCGACCAGCGCGCCGGTGACGCTGAACGGCAGCGCCAGCAGGATCGTCACCGGGTGCAGGAAGCTGTTGAACTGCGACGCCAGGATCATGTAGGCGATCGCCAGGCCGAGCCCGATCGCGAACCCGTACCCGGCGCCGCTGTCGCGGAAGGTCGCGGCGTTGCCGGTCGCCGTAATGGTGTACCCTTCCGGCAGCAGCTCGCGGCCGATCTGCTCCACCGCATCGAGCGCCGCCGCCTGCGATTTGCCCGGCGCGACGTTGCCGAAGACCGCCACCGCCCGCTGCCGCGCGCGCCGCTGGATGACCTGCAGCGTCGGCCGCTCCACCACTTCCACCATGTCGCTCATCTGGATCAGGTCGCCGCCCCGATTGCGCACCCACAGCCGCTTCAGGTCCTCCGGCCGCACGCGCTGCCCGCGCAGCAGCCGCGCCCGGATGTCGTAGCGCCGTCCGCGCGCCTTGAACTTGCCCACACGCACGCCGCCGATCAGGGCGTTTACCGTAGTCCCGATCTCCGCCATGTCCACGCCCAGGTCGGCCGCCTTCGCCCGGTCCGGCCGGACTTTCGCCTCCGGCTGGCCGATCAGGTAGTCCGTGTCCACGTCCACGCACAGGCCGGACTCCTTCATCCCGTCCATGATCTGCCGCGACAGCTCGGCCAGCTTGTCCAGCTCCGGGCCGCGGATCGAGTACTCGATCGGAAACCCGCGCTGCGCGCTCAGCCCCGACTGCGACAGATCCTGGACCTTCGCCTCCACCCCGGGAATCCGGTTCAGGCCCGTACGGAACTCCCCGATCATCTCGATCATCGACTTCTCCCGCTGGGCGCGCGGGACCAGGGTGACGAAGAGCACCCCGGTGTTGATGTCGCCGCCGCCGAAGCCCCCCACCGAGCCGAAGACCTTGTTGACCCCCGGGCGGCCCATGCAGAACTCCTCGCACCGCCGCATCAGGGCGTCCGTGGCTTCGATCGAGGAACCCACCGGCGTCATGATGCGCACCAGGAACCGGCTCTGGTCCTGGGAGGGCACGAACTCCTTGTTCAGCCGCGTGGTGATGAAGAGGGAGGCGACAAAGAGCGCCGCGGCCGTCGCGCACACGGTGACGCGATGCCCGAGCACCCAGCGCAGACTCGCGAGATACGCCCTCGACAATCGGGCGAACACCCGGTCCGCGGTCGCGCCCACGCCGCTCGTGCGCTCGTTCACGTTGAGGAACTGCGCGCAACGCGACGGCGTCAGCGTCAGGGCTTCGAGCAGGGACAGTGCGACCGAGACCGAGAGCGTGATGCCGAACTGGAAGAGGAAGACGCCGATGATCCCCTTCATGAAGGCCACCGGGAGGAAGATGGCGATGATGGCCGCCGTTGCCGCCATGGCGGCGAAGGCGATCTGCCGCGTTCCGTCGGTCGCCGCGCGCACCCGGTCTTTTCCCCCCTCGGCGTGGCGCACGATGTTCTCCATCACCATGATCGCGTCGTCCACCACGATGCCGACCGAGAGGGAGAGCGCGAGCAGGGTGAAGGTATTGAGCGTGAAGCCCAGGAAGTACATAGCCCCGAAGGTGCCGATGATCGAGGTCGGGATGGCGAGCAGGATGTTGGTGGTGGAGGACCAGGAGCCGAGGAAGAGCCAGCAGACGACGGCGGTGATGATCACCGAGAGCACCAGGGTGAACTCGATCTCGGAGATCGACTCCTCGATGTAGGCGGTGGAGTCGAAGACGACGACGAGCTGGAGGTCCGCGGGGAGGGTGGCGGTGAGCTCGGCGACGCGGGCGCGCACGCCGCGCGCGACCTCGACCGCATTCGCGCCGCGGCGCTTCTTGATGCCCATGCCCTGGGAGGGCATGCCCATGTAGCGGGCGATGCGGCGCACGTCCTCGAAACCGTCCTGGACCACGGCGACTTCGCGCAGGTAGATCGGGCGACCGCCGCGGTGGGCGACGGCGAGGTTGCGCAGCTCGTCGAGCGACAGCGCCTCGCCTTCGACGCGGACGTTGACCTCGCGCGCCGAGGTTTCGATGCGGCCCGCCGGCACTTCGAGGTGCTCGCGCTGGAGCGCGGCGAGCACCTCGCCCACGGTGACGCGGTAGGCGTCGAGCCCGTCGAGGTCCAGCCAGATGCGCACGTTGCGGTCGAGGTAGCCGCCCATCATGACCTCGCCCACGCCGGGCACCGTCTGCAGGCGGTCCTTGAGCTGGAAGCGCACCAGGTCGGCCAGCTCTTGCGGCGGCCGTCCCCCGGAGAGCGCCACCCACATGATCGGCTGGTCTTCCGGGTTGGTCTTGGTCACCACCGGCGGGTCCATGTCCCGCGGCAGGCGGCGCTGCGCCTGCGCGATCTTGGTCTGCACGTCCTGCAGCGCCGCGTCGATGTTGCGCCCGAGGTTGAACTCGACCGTGACCGACGCCGACCCGCTCTTGCAGGAGGAGGAGACTTCGCGCACCCCCTCTACGGTCATCACCGCATCTTCGATGAAGTCGACCACGTCGGTCTCGAGGATTTCGGGCGCGGCCCCCTCCAGGGTCACGCTGACCGTGACCACCGGGAAGTCGACGTCGGGCATCTGGCTGACCCCGAGCCGGCTGAAGCCGATGCCGCCGAGCAGGACGAGGGCGGCCATCAGCATCCAGGCGAAGACCGGGTTCTTGATGCTTGCGTCCGAGAGGGTCATGGCGTGATGGCTCCGCTACGATTACTTGCCGGCGCCGGCGCGGGCGTCCTCTTCGACCGTGAGGGCTTCGACCGCCACGTCCTCGCGCAGCACGCTGCCGCCGCGCACCACCAGGCTTTCCCCGGCGACGAGGCCGGCGAGCACTTCGACCTCCCCCTCGCGGGTGTGCAGGCCGAGCTTGAGCTGGCGGCTCTTCACGGAGCCACCCTCGACGACCCAGGCCACGAACCCCCGGTCGGTGGGCAGGATCGCGCCCTCGGGCACCGTCACGGCCGCCGTGCGCGTTTCCTGCACGACGCGCACGCGCGCGAAGTACCCCGGCTTGAGGCCCGCGGTCCCCCCTTCCACGCGCGCCAGGCAGTCCACCATGCGCGTGGCCGCGACCGCCTCCTGGCTCACGTGGTAGAGCGTGGCCTTGAAGGTCCGCCCCGGCAGGGAGCGCACGCCGAACTCGATCTGAGGCGATTCCTGGATCGCTGCGATCTCGGTCTCATTGACCTGGAAGCGCAGCCGCAGCGCGTCCGGGTTGATCAGGGAGGCGACCACGCTCCCCGGGGTGACGTACTGGCCCTTCATGATGCGCCGCGCGTTCAGCACGCCGGTGATCGGCGCGCGAATGACGGCCTCGCGCGCGTCCTGCTCGGCAATGGCGAGCAGGGCCCTGGCCTCGGCGGCGGCCGCGCGCAGTTTCTCGACCTGCGCGCCGCTCATCGCCACCGCATCCGCGACGCCGGCCCGCGCCCGTTCGACCCGCGTGCGGTAGGTCGACAGCTCCTCTTCGGTGACCCAGCCGGCGTCCTTCTCGCGCATCTTCTCGCGCTTGCCGAGGGCGTCCTCGGCCTCCTTCAGGTCCGCCGCGGCCTTGTCCTTCTGGGCCAGCGCCCGCCCCTCCGCCTCGCGCACGTCCGCTTCGGTCCGGCCGAAGGCCGCGCGCGCACGGTCCACGGTCAGCCCGTAGCGCACCGGGTCGATTTCCGCGAGCACGTCTCCGGCTTTCACCCGATCTCCTTCGCGGAAGGAGACGCTCTCGATCACGCCCGCGACGCGCGCGGGGATCTGCACCTCCTCCTCCGCCTCCACGCCGCCCACGGCCTCGAGCGCGTAGGTCACCGGCTGCGTGCGCACCGGCGCGACCACCACCCGGTAGCGGCGCTTCGCGGCCGCGCCCGGGCCCGCGCCCGCCCCTGCTCCTGCGCCCGCGGTCCCGTCTCTGCCGCAGCCGGCGGCCAGCAGGGCCAGCGCGAGGGGCCAGGCGAGCCGTGAGAGCGACGCCAGAGTCTTCATGTTGCGAACCTCTACCGGGTATTCGGAGTAGCCGGCCACCGAACACACGAAACACACTGATCAGCCGCCGCGGCGAGATTGTGGAGAAGAAAACGGAGTCTCTCACAAACCGCGTCGCAAGGGCCGATCGGCGTGTACGGCGTGTTCGGTGGCTATCTGCTCCGCACGGGCCACAAACCGATCGCTGCATCCAACGCCACCGCGTCGAGCCGACGCTGGTACTTCTGCCGCTCGAGGTCGAGCCGCGCGGCTTGGAGCTGGTTCTGCGCGACCAGCACTTCCAGGTTCGAACCCAGGCCCTGGCGGTACTCCTCCTGCGCCAGCCGATGGTTCTCGTCCGCGAGACGCAGGTTCGCCTCGAACTGCCCGCACAGGGCATCGCTGGACTCCAGATCCAGGCGCGCCGCGCGCACCTCGCCCGCGACCGCGCGCGCCGCCGCCGCATGCCGCAGACGCGCTTGCCGTTGCGCGGACTCGGCTTCGCGGATGCGCGCCCGGGTGATTCCGCCCTCAAAGAGCGGATACTCCAGGTTGAGCGTAACGTCCCAGTCGGTCGCCTGCTGGGTGGTGGAGAACCCTTCGCGGTGCGCGTACCAGTTGGCGGTGACGTCGGCGGCCGGCCAGAGATCGCCCTGCTCGACCGAGACCGCCTGCTCGGCGGCGGCGATCTCCGCCGCCAGCCGTCGCAGGTCGGGTCGGCGCTCGAGGGCCACGGCGATCAGCTCGCCCACCGCCGCCGGCGGCGTCCGCTCCAGCGTGTCGTCGGCCAGGGCCGCCGGCGTGTCGCCCCCGAGGATGACCCCGAGCCGCACGCGCGCGCCGTCCGCCAGGTTGCGCGCCTGGGTCAGGAGCGCGCGGTCCCGCGCCAACTGCGTGTCGACGGCGAGCACGTCCGTGCGGCGGGCCAGCCCCTGCTGGTGCCGGGCGGTGACCTCGCGCAGCCGCTCCTCGCCCAGCGTGACGCTCGCGACCAGCGTCTCGGCCTGCGCCTGCGCGCTGAGCACGCGGTAGAAGCCCTCCGCCGCCAGCAGCGCCACCGCCCGTTCCTCTTCGCGCAGTCCTTCGCGTGCCGCCTCCGCGAGCCGGCCGGCCTGCCCGGAGGCGGCGAAGTCCTTGAACCCGTGGAAGATCGGTTGCTTGATCTGGAGCACGGCTTCGCGGCGATCGGGCTCGACCGAGCTGGAGGAACCGCCGCTTTCGCCGCCGCCCGAGCTTCCCGCCGCATGGAACTCGTCCTGGCGGAAGTAGCTGCCCTTGGCCGTGACCGCGGGCAGGACCAAGGCGATCGCCTGATCGCGCCGCAGGACCGTCTGGAGCCAGGACTCGCCGGCGAGGGCCAGGCGTTCGTTCTGGCGCAGCGCGAGGCGGACGCAGGCCGTCAGATCGAGCGGCCCGGCCGGGAGCGCCGGCGCCCCGAGCGCCGGGGTCGCGGGGGAGGTCGCGCCCCCGGCGTCCGCTCTCGGGCCCACGGCGCCGAGGTCCTCGGCGAGCGCCTGCCGGTAGAGGTCCGGGTTGCGCGGGCGCGCATCGGTGCAGCCGGGCGCGGCGGCGCAGAGGAGGGGCAGCAGGACCGCGACCACGTGCGCCCACGCGGCGCGCCGCGGCCGCCACGGGTCACTCATGGCCCCTCCCCCGGATCCCCAACCCCGTGTGTAAGAGGCCCACCAGGTCGGCGACGACCGCCCGGATGCCGAGCCGCGCCGGCACGGGGCGTCCGAAGAGCCGTTCCATCTGGTGGTGGTAGAGGACGCTGCCGAGGAAGGCGCGCGCCGCGAGCTCGGGCGAGACGCGGCGGTAGCGGCGGGCGCGGATGCCGCGGCGGATGAAGCCCGCGATGGCGCCGAGAACCGGATCCACCCGCCGGCGGAAAAACAGGGAGGAAAGCGCGTGGCCTTCCAGGGCGCTGAAGTAGAGGAGGCGCAGGAAGGTATCGTCGGCGCGGACGCGCTCGACCAGGGTGGTGGCGATGGTCCCGAAGAATTCGCGTTCGTCGGTCAGCGCCGCGAGGGCGCGCGGATCGAGGCGTGCGCCCGGCTCGCGCATCTTGGCCTCGATGATCGCGACGTAGAGCGACTTCTTGGTGGGGAAGGCCTTGTAGACCATGGCTTCGCTCACGCCCGCCGCGCGCCCGATCTCGCGGCTCTTGGCGCCTTCGAAGCCGCGCTGCGCGAAAAGCCGCATCGCCGCCGCGACGATGGAGTCGCGTCGTTCGTCGAGGTGCATCCGCCGCGGGGCCGCGCGCACTGCCACAAGGCTCTCCGGAAGGTGAGTGGCCACTCCTGAGCCGGGTGCTTCCCGACCGGCGCTTCCCGAAACCCAACGAGCCACGCCGCACCTGCAAGCAGGGGTCAGGGGTCAGGGGTCGGGGGTCGGGGGTCGGGGACCAGTTTGAGAGCCGGCCTTGAACAGCTCGCAAGGTGAGTGGCCACTAACTAACCGGCGGAGTATAGCCGCTGGGCGAGCGCCGGACAAGCGAAAAACCCGGTGGGCGGGCGCGCGGGGGGTGCGCGTCCGGTCATGCCGATGGCTCCCCCGTCGATCTGTAGGGGCGGGCCTAGTGCCCGCCCCGCCTGCCGACAACGGCGGCACCCCGGGGCGCCCCTACCGCAACGGCCAGGTACGGTCGTGTACCCGGCGGCGCGGCGGACCGGGTCTCGCTCGACGCCCACGCTCCCCCACCGGGAGGAGGCGGCGGGCGCGGTGCGTTGCCCTTGCCGCATTTCCTGGCCATGGCCAGCGGTCGTCCTCGTACTCGTACTCGTACTCGTACTCGAATGCCCTGGGCGTTCGAGTACGAGTACGAGTACGAGTACGAGCACGACGGAGGGCACCGCCCGCCCCCGTTGGTGTCCAGCCACCCCGGTCAGGTGTAACGACGCAGGGGGAGCGCGGGGGAGCGCGGGGGGGGGGGGGGGGGGGGGAAGGGGGGGCGGGGGCGGCCCCCCGCCCCCCCGCTCCTACCCCCCCAGCAGGCGGAAGGGGAGGTACGCGAGCGCCGCCACGGCGGCCGAGGCCGGGATCGTCAGCACCCAGGCCCACACCACCTGGGCCGCGACGCCCCAGCGCACCGCCGAGAGGCGCCGGGACGTCCCCACGCCCACGATCGCCCCGGTGATCGTGTGGGTCGTGCTGACCGGAATCCCGAAATGCGACATCGCGAGGATCGTGACGCCGCCGCCGGTCTCGGCGCAGAACCCGCCGAAGGGCGCAAGCTTGGTGATCTTCGACCCCATGGTCTTGACGATGCGCCAGCCGCCGAAGTACGTCCCCCCCGCGATCGCCGCGTGGCACATCAGGATGATCCACCAGGCCAGATGGTCGTGCACCCGCAGCGCCATGCTCCCGTCCCCGACCTGCTCCAGGTGCCCCGGCAGTGTCACGTCCTTGCCCTTCTTCCCCTTCGTCAGCGCATCCGCTTCGACTCCCGGCAAAACCTGATACGTGTGCCCGTCCGCCGCCACCAGCACCACGCCCCTTTTCTCCCCCCCCTCCAACCGGCCCTTGAATTCCTCGATCCCCGAGGCGTGGGTGTACTGCCCCATCCCCGCCGCGACCATAAGCGCCAGGATGATGCCCATGGTCTTCTGCGCGTCGTTCGCGCCGTGCGAGTAGCTGTAAACCGACGCCGACAGCAACTGCAGCCGCCGGAACCAGGTATCAACCGTATGCGGCCGCAGGCGCCAGCAGATGCGCGACACCAGGACCATGAACCCCAGCCCCAGCACGAAGCCGAGGACGGGCGCGATCACGATGTAGATCGAAATGCCGAGGATGCCCTTCCAGATCATCCAGTTCGGGCCCGGCACCCACCACACCAGCGACCCCAGCCCGGCCTTCGCCAGTCCCGCGCCCGCCAGACCGCCGATCAGCGCGTGCGACGAACTCGAGGGCAGTCCGTAGTACCAGGTGATCAGGTTCCACACGATGGCGCCGAGCAGCGCGCACAGGATCAGGTCCGGCGTTACTACCGCGGGGTCCACGATCCCCTTGCCGATCGTGGACGCCACCATCGTGCCCATCCCGAAGGCCGCGATGAAATTGAACACCGCCGCCCACAGCACGGCCAGGCGCGGCGACAGCACCCGCGTCGACACCACCGTCGCGATCGAGTTGGCCGCGTCATGGAAGCCGTTGATGAAGTCGAAGATCAGCGCGACCGCGAGGATGAAGAGGATGTAGGGATCAGGCATTTTTCAGCACGATCCCTTCGAGCACGTTGGCCACGTCTTCGCAACGGTCGGACGCCGCCTCCAGCGCCTGGTAGACGTCCTTCCACTTGATCACCTCGATCGGGTCGCGCGCATTCTCAAAGAGCTCCCCGAGCGCATGATGCTGGATGCGGTCCCCCTCGTTTTCGAGCGCGTGCGCCTCGATGCAGGCGCGCAGGATGGCCTCGCCGTCCTTCATGTTGCGCAGCATGCCCACGGCGCGCTCGACCACGCTCGAGCTCTGCTCGATGACCCGTGCGAGCGCACGCGCGTCGTCGGTCGGCTGCGCGATCTTGTAGATCATCATCCGGTGCACGGCGTTGTCGATCAGGTCGAGCACGTCGTCCAGCCGGGAGGTAAGTTCGTGGATGTCTTCGCGGTCGAGCGGCGTGATAAAGGTCTTGTTCAGCCGCTCCATGGTATGGTGGGTCAACTCATCGCCGGCGTGTTCGACGTTCTTGATATGCCGCGCCTTGTTCTCGAGGTCGGTGTAGTTTTCGAGCAGGTCCACCAGGAGCTTGGCCCCTTCGTGGACGTTCGCCGCGGCCTTCTCGAAGAGGTCGAAGAAATTCTCGTCCCTGGGGAAGAGGCGGAACATGGCGCACCTCGCGCGTCGGGGAGCCGGGAAGGAAGCGCCGGCCGCAGGCGGGCGCGGCCGGGCAGCGGATGCTCGGGGCGGGCGAATGATAGTGGCGGGAGGCGACTCTGTCAAACAATCGGGGGGGGGCGGCGGCGGGTTCAGCCCGAGCCGCCGGTATCCGACGTGCCGCGGTCGCCGGTGGCGCGGTACCGGGCGCGGCGCGTGGCGTACTCTTCCGGGCTGACCGGCAAGTCGGGGTGCGGGTCGTCGCGCATGACCTGCTCATAGAGGCTGGTGAGGAAGGGGATGCACCAGCCGCATCCGGTGCCGGCGGAGAGGCACTCGCTGAGGAGGGAGACCCGCACGGGCCGCTCGCGCTTGAGGAAGTTCACGATCTTGCGCTGCGACACGTGGAAGCAGAGGCAGACGTGGTCGTCGGGATTCATGGCGCCATTCTACACCGGCCGGGCGGCCGCGGGCAAGGGGGCCGGGGGACCGCCCCGCCGGCCCCGCCGGCTACGCCGGTTCCCGCCACCCCACCGCGGCCCCGCAGTCGGCCGTTGCGCCCGCCCCGAACGCGCCGAGGAGGCTCGGCCCTGCCGCCCCCAGGTGCCCGAGTCCCACCCAGTCGCGGGCCACCCGCGCCGCCCGCCGCACGACGCCGCGCAGCTCCTCGGCGTTTCCCGGCCACCGCCGCCGCAGCAGATCATCCATGGTTTCTACGGTAAATCCCTGAACCTTCGACCCGAGCTGGTCCGCCGCCTCCGCCAGGTAGCGCCGCGCCATGCGGCCGATGTCCTGCGGGCGCTCCTCGAGCGGGCGCACCCGCACGGTCAACTCGTTGAGCCGGCGGAAGAGCTCGGCCGGGAGGCGCCCCGCGGCGAGCAGCTCTTCCGGCGGCACCGCGGTGGACGCGATGACCCGCGGCGCCGGCACGCCCGGCCCCGGCTCCAGCAGCCGGCGCAGGAGCAGTGCCTGCCCGCTCCGCGCCAGCCGGTCGAGCCCGCGCACGAAGAGGGTACCCACGCCGCCGAGGGCCGCGCGCGGCCATTCCGCCCCCGCGGTCGCGGACGCGCCGGCGCAAGCCGGCCCCCACGGCGCTCCTCGCGGCGCGCCGTACGCCGCACCGGCGGCAGGCGGCCCGGGCTCGGCCGTTTCCGGCACGCGGAATTCCTGCATGGCCTGCCCCGCCCGCGGGCTCAACTCGTGTACGTGCCGCGCCGCCGCCGCGTCGCCCAACCCCTCGGGGATGTGCAGGATGACGTTGAAGTCGGTCGGCCCGATGCGTCCCAGCTCCCGCAGCACCCGCGCCGCCTCGGCGCCGCCCCCGAGCAGCGAGCCCAACGGCTCCCCGCCCTCGCGCTCGAGCCGGCGCAGGCGTACGGTCAGTTCCCGATGTGCGAGGGCGCGCGCCAGCCCGCGCGCGACCTCCTCCGCCCCCCCGACGACGTCGTACACCCCCGGCGGCGGGTGCCGATAGGCCCGCCCCGTCTCCGGTTGCACGACGACGACCGGCACGTCGCCGTCGAGTTCCGACAGCCGCTGCGGGAGCACGCATCCGCCGCGCGGGCAGGCGCGCGCCGCCACCACGACGAGATCGAGCAGCAGCCGCGACGCCGCCTCCAGCCCGTCCTCCGCCGCAGCGACATCCACCACCCGCACGCCCTGTCGCCGCAAGGCCCGCCGCGCCGCTCGCAGCTCCCCCGGCGGGCCCACCAGCAGGGCGCGCGCACCCGCGCCCATCGCCGCGCGGCCGCCGGTCCCGTCGTTCGCTCTCATGCCGGATCCTCCGCAGCCGCGCGGTTGCCGGCGGCCGTCGCCGCCCCCTCCCGCGCCGACAGAAGCGCCTGAATGTCCTGAATGAACTGCAGGACCTGGATCGGCTTGCCGATGTAGCCGTCGAACCCGATCGCAAGCAGGCGTTCGCGATCGCCCGGCATTGCGTAGGCCGTGACCGCGATCACCGGGGTGGCCGCGAGCGACGGGTCGTCCCGCACGCGCGCCAGAAGCAGCTCCCCGCCGCCGCCCGGGACTTGAATGTCGGTCAACACCAGGTCCGGACGGACCACCGCGAGACAGCGCAACGCCTCCCCGACATCGCACGCCTGCACTACGGTATATCCTTGGTACTCAAGAATGTCCGTGAACAGCTTTCGGTTCGAGGCGTTGTCCTCGACCAGGAGGATCATGCGCTCGCTCATGGGGTCCATCCTGAGTGATGAGTAAGACCGGGCCGCTCGAGGCCTCGGGGTTCCTTTGCCGGAGGGCAAAACCGAGGACCCGCTAGGCCTCGGTTGGTTGAAGCGCTCGGGCGGCCCGGAGGCTGGTACAGCGGGTAAGCCCCTTCCCCGAGTTGGGGCGCCCTCGGGGAGAGCGGATTGCAAGTGGAGACCCCCGGGCGTGCCGAAACTGCTCTTTCTCCCCTACTCCCGCAGGACAGAGAGCTTGCGTCCGGATTAGAGTTGGAAAACGGGCGGGTCCGCGAGCCCAACACTGTACTGGAGTACAGGGCTGTAGTGGAGTACAGGGGGGGGAGGGGGGGGCGGGGGGCGTCAGTGCCCAAATCCGGGGTACCTGAATACCACTCGGCTCGAGCTGTGCCCTCCCGGGTCTTCGTACTCGTACTCGTACTCGAACGCCCAGGGCATTCGAGTACGAGTACGAGTACGAGGACGAGCACGAAGACGACCACCGGAACGCCGACGAGCACAGGGTCGCGCACGCGGACGGCCGATGGCCGCGGCCAGGCCATGCTGAGCCGCCCGCCTCGGGGCTCGGGGAATGACGCCGCGGCGCGGCGGCGTCCGGCCTCACCCCAGGCGATTACCTGATCCCGTAGCGGTTCATCAGCTTGTGCAGCCAGGACTCCGTCACGCCCAACAGGCGGGCCGCCTGGACGCGGTTGCCCCCGGTACGCCGGAGGGCCGATTCGGCGTTGCGCTGCTGCAGCGCCTCATAGGCACGATCCAGGTTGAGGTCAAGCTCCTCCCCGCTCCGCTCCCCGCCCCCTCCTCCGCTCCCGCTTTCCCTGCGACTCCCCACCGGCACTCCGAGCACCTCCGCCGCCTCCGCCTCCCCGATCGCCCCCGCCCCGCGCTGCGCCAGCGCGTGCACCGCATTCTCGAGCTCGCGCACGTTGCCCGGCCACGCATGGGCCAGGAAAAGCTCCAGCGCGCCGGGCGCCAGCCGCCTCAGATCTTTACCCGATTTCTCCGCCGCCGCCGCGAGGAAGTGCTCGGCCAGAAGCGGCAGGTCGTCGCGCCGCTCCCGCAACGGCGCCACCCGGATCTGCTCCCCGCGCAGCCGGTAGTACCGGTCCTCGCGGAAGCGCCCGGCGCGCACCGCGACCGCCACCTCTTCATTGGTCGCCGCCAGCACGCGGAAATCCACCTTGCGCGCGCGCGTGCCCCCGAGCCGGCGCACCTGCCCGTCTTCCAACACGCGCAGGAACTTCGCCTGCAGCGCCGCCGGCATGGTCGCCACCTCGTCGAGAAACAGCGTGCCCTTGTCGGCCGCCTCGAGCAGCCCCTCCCGGTCGGCCACCGCGCCCGTGTACGCGCCCTTGGCCGCGCCGAAGAGCTCCGCCTCCTCCAGTCCCGGCGGCAGCGCGGCGCAATTCACCGCCACGAACGGCCCGCCGGAGCGCGGGGACAGCCGATGGATCTGCTGGGCGATCCGCTCCTTGCCGGTCCCGGTCTCGCCGAGGATCAGGACGGACATGTAGCCCGCGGCCGCGCGCTCGATCGCCCGGTAGGTCTCCTGCATCGGCGCGCTCCGGCCGCGCAGCTCCCCGAGGCGGTCGCGCACCGGCGCCGCGTCGCCGCCGCCCTTGCCCGCGGTCGCCTGCGCCAGCCGCGTCTGCGCCTCGACCAGCTCCCGCTCCTGCCGCGCCGCACGCTCCTCCAGCCGCCCTGCCAGCCCCTCGGCCTGGGCGAGCGCCGCCGCCGTCGCCTCGGCCAGCCGCGCATTCTCCAGCGCCAGCGCCGCCTGGTGCGCGAACGCCTCCAGCACCTCCACCTCCGCCTTCGCAAAGGCCGCGGGCCGGTGCCGGTTGTCCACGTAGAAGACGCCGAGCACGCGTTCGCGCACCTTGAACGGCACGCACAGGACCGAGGTCAGCCCCTCCTCCTTGACGCTGACCACCTCCCGCAACGATTCGTCTTCCTGCGCGTTCGGGACCACCAGGGGCCGGCCCGTGGTCATGACGTGGCGGCAGATGGTCCGGCTCACCCGGTCGCCCGGCCGCTCCACCGGCTTGCCTTCGTGGTTGCGCGCCAGCGTGAAGTCCAGCCGGTCCGCGCTGTCGCCGAGCGCGAGGAAGCCGCGCTCCGCGCGCGTCAACTCGAAAACGCCCTGCAGGATACGCCCGAGCACTTCGGCACAGGTGCGCGTCGAGTTGAGGGCGGCCAGGAGGTCGAGTACCCGATGGAGCAGGAGCACCCGCGACGTCCCGCCCCCCGGGGCGCCCGCCGCTCCGGCGCCGCGAGCGTCGAGCCGTGCCTCCAGCAGGCGGAGCTGTTCGCGCAGTTCGACCACCACGGGGGAGGCCGCCACGCGGTCCCGTTCGCTCTCCGGCGTTTGCCGGATGGTTTCACCGACCATGTCCAGGGCCTCCCGGAAATGAACGAGGGCCGGGCGGACGTCGCCCAGCGCCATGCGCAAACGCCCGACTTCGATCTCCGCCGCCACCCGCACTTCGCCGTGGCCCGCGTCGGCGGACAGACGGCGCGCGTTTTCCGCGAACTTCAGCGCGGCGCGCGCGGTGCCCGCAAGCCCGGCGCGCCGCAGGGCCAGACGCGCCGCGAGCAGCCGCAACCCGAGCCGGAGGGCCTCCCGTTCGCCCAGGGCCGCAAGCCGATCGCCGCCCGCGCGCTCTTCCCGCGCCGCCACACAGCCGAGCGCAAGGGACCGGTCGCCCCCCGCCCGCGCCAGGCGACGCGCGCTGGCGAGCAACGTGCGTCCGCGCTCCGCCGCCCCGCTCCGCAACTCGGCCCGCGCCAGGAGCAGGGCGCCCGCCGCGAGCAGCGGGGGCAGGCGCGCCGCGGCCGCCAGGTCCATCGCGGCGGTCGCCCGGCGCGCCGCGTCTTCCGGGCGATTCAGGGTAAAGTGATAGCGCCCCTCCGCCAGCGCCAGCCCGGCCTCGGCGTCCCGGTCGGGCGCCTCCGCGCAGGCCCGGCGCGCTTCCTCGATCGCCGCGCGCGCGGGCCCGGGCCGGCCGGACTCCAGCTCCGCCGCCGCGAGATGGAGCGCCGCGGTGACCCGGCCGACCGCGTGCCCGGCGCGACCCGCGGCGGCCAGGGAGCGCGCCAGCCGCAACCGCGCGCTGACCAGGTCTCCACTCAGGTAATCCATGTATCCTTCCACGCCCTCCAGCAGCCAATCGTCGGCGGCGTGCCCGGAGCGCAAATGCACGCCGCGCGCCTCGGCGAGCCAGGGTCCGGCGCCGGACGGGTCCCCTGCGGACAGGCAGGCGCGCGCGGCCTCCATGGCGCAACGGCCGAGCGCCACCCAATCGCGAGCCCGGCGATCCGTCCGGCGCGCCGTCTGGACGGTGTGCCGCGCCTCCGCCGGCCGCCCGGAGTCGGAGAGGACGAGCGCCAGGTTGTAGAGGGTGTCCGCGTCGGCTCCGGCCTGTCCGCGCGCCGGGCCGCTCCCCGCTCCGGCCGCGCGCGTGCGGCCGCGACCCCGACGCAGCCTGCGCGCGGCGCGAAAGGCCGCCTCGGCGCGCGCGTACTCTCCCGCCTGATGGGCGATCGTACCCTGCGTATTGAGAAGCGAAGCGTGCCGCGCCGGGTCGCTCGCGCCCACGGCGTCGAGACCGGCCGCCACCGCCTCCTCCGCCTCGGCGGGCCGGCCGCGCCCGCCCAGCGTGAAGGCGAGAAGATCGCAGAGCTCGGCGCGCTCGGCGAGTGCGGAAGGCCCGAGCAGTCCCAAGGCCTCACGGTAGGCGGCGATGGCGGCATCGGGCTGGTCCTCCGCCGCCAGCAGATTTCCGAGTCGCCGCAGGGCGGCGGCGCGGCGGCGGCGATCGTCATCGGGCGCCGCGCTCTCCACCAGGGCCCGTGCCGTCGCAAGCGCGGCAGTCGTTCGGCCGGCGTCGGTCTCGGCCCGGCAGCGG
>JACRIP010000685.1 GCA_016220045.1 Planctomycetota bacterium | reverse complement strand
GTAGCGCGCCAGCGCCTCGCGCCATTGGTCCTGCGCCGCCCGAACAGTGCCGATTTCGTGCAGCGTGACGCACTGCGCCCGCTTGTCCCCGAGCTCGCGCTCCAGCGCCAAGGACTGCTCGTAGAGCGCCAGCGCCTCGGGCCATTGCTCCTGCGCCGCCCGCACCCTGCCCATTTCGAGAAGTGTGATGCCCTGCCCTCGCTTCTCACCCTCCTCCCGCCTAAGCGCCAAGGACTGCTCGTAGAGCGCCAGCGCCTCCTGCCATTGTTCCTGCGCCGCCCGTACCCTGCCCATTTGGTGCAGCGTAACGCCCTGACCCTGCTTGTCCCCGGCCTCGCGCTCCAGCGTCAAGGCCTGCTCGTAGAGTGCCAGCGCCTCGGGCCATTGCTCCTGCGCCGCCCGAAGCCTGCCCATTTCGTGTAGGATCGCGCCATGGGCCCGTTCCCGACTCGGCCCGGCATTATGGGCCAAAGATGCCTCGAGCAGAGTCCACGCCTCCGCGTGACTTCCCACATCCGTCAATTCACGAGCCGTGTCGAATTGCAGTGCCGCCACTTCATCCTGATCGCCGCGCTTGGCGGCCCTGAAGAGCCGATCCCGCAGCTCCTGAATCCGCTGGGGCTCAGTCGCGTTCGGTTCAGCACTGGTGCGCGCCGACCACGCCGTTCTCCCCTCGTGCAGGTTGACCAGCGCCCCCGCGAGCTCCTCGTAAGCGGGTTGGAGAGCCGAGCGGTAGGCGCTGGCTTGCGCGGGCTCCAGCATGACGATCCGCTCATTCACGGAAACCGCCGGATCCACCGCCAGGATACACTGCTCCAGGCCTCCTGGCTGGTCCAACTTCGACACCGGCGGCGACTCGCCCTCACAGAGCCGCTGGAACATCGGACTCGCTTCCTTGGCCATCCACTCTTTGAAGGACGGTTCAAGGGGGAACACCCGACTCGGCACGAGCAGGAATCTCGGTTCCCCGAGTGCTTGCGCGACCCGCGCGGGATGATGATGGAGTCGGCGCACCATCTCCTCGGTCCCGTGCAGATTCTGGGCGTTCGAGGTGAAGAGCAGCACGACGGCGTCGGCCATCAACACGGTCGGCGTGGCGCCGACTTCGGTCTGCCCGGCGCGGGCGTCGATGAGCACCACGTCGGCGGCCGCGCAGAGCTGGCGCCGCAAGGCCCGGATGATCTCGTACCCGTGCCGGTCGTGAAAGAAAGTTCGCCACCCGAACTCCTGGACGCGCGCCATGAAATCGGCATTGGTGCGGCCACAGTGGAGCAGGCGTAGCGATCCACCCCCCTCCTTGGTCCGCGCCTCCACCAGCCCATGAATCGGGGCGGCCGGGGGAACGAGGTAGTCCTGAATCCGCGGACTGCTCCTGCCCTCGTTGTCCAGGCAACAGACATAGTCCTGCAGGTAGTCCAGCAGGCCGACGCGCTGAGCCAGGTCCGCATCCTGGTAGCCGAAGTAGTGATGAAGTCCCGGCGCTTCCAGGTCGAAGTCGACGGCGATCACATCCTTGCCGTGCTTGATCGCCAACTGGACGGCGGCATTTGCCAGGGCCATGGAGCGGCCGACGCCGCCCTTGAAGGAGTAGAAGACCATGGCCTGGGTCTTGGCCTGCTGGACGTCCGGCATGAGTTCAAGCCACCTGCAGAGCTTCCTGGCCGGCGGGTGAAAAGACGGGAGCGACGCGCGCGAGCTCCTTGTCCTTGGGACGATCCGCGACATCGAACAGGGCAGCGTACCGCTCGGGCGGGAGGGCGGGGGCCGCGCCCGGTGCTGCTGGTGGGATGCTCGTCGTGCGGAGCAGACCATCGAGATCCAGCGTGGGGTGGTGGGAGCGAGCGACGCTCCGGAGAATCGCCAGGCCGGCCTCGTTGGCCAAACGCTGGTGGGCCTTCGAGGCGATGACGAGCGCGTTGATGCTGCGTTCATCGGCGCAGAGCGCCGCCTGGGCTAGGGTCAGGGCCTGATGAGGGTCGCCAGCCTCCAATGCCGCCTGCGCCCGCTTGACGAAGCTCCGCATCTTCTCAAGCAGATAGCTCCGCACCTCGGACGCCGGAGCGTACCGAACGTCAGAGCGATCGTCGGCCCATAGCAGATGCGCGGGTTGGCAATCGATCGGGGACGGAAGCTTGGTGGCATCTCCCTCGGTCACCAGCGCGTCGAACTTCGCAACGCTCTCGACCAAGCCCCCCGTCAATCGCCCCTGATCGTCCCACCGGTACGGGGGCAGGATGAAGTTCCCCGGATTCGCCTTGATCTCGAATACTGCGCGGAGCAGCCGCGGCGTGTTCTCGGTCGAGAGGGTCCCCATAAGGCCCACGACACGCAACTCGCCGCTGGTTCGGCCTTCGGTGCTCATGGCCTTCTCCCCAACCGCGCGCTGATCACTTCCACACCCTTGAGCAACATGGCGTCCGTGCCGCCGCTCCCGTCCCCTTCGACATAGGTCTCCAGGCAGCCCGCCTTGGCCCATCCGACGATTTGACGGGCGACCTTGTCCGTACCGTCGGAAGCAAGAACCTTGGCCTGCGCAGTCGCGAAGTTGACCGGCACGAGCACGGCGGACAGGTGGAGATCCAGGGCGAGTTGCGTGCGGAACCGCACTTCGAAGGTCCAGCGCCGCGCATCGCCATCCGTCAGGTCGAGCGGGCCGAGTGGATCCGGGGGAATGCCATCCAGGTAATTCCATGGCGAGTCGAACAACGTCGCCAGAGTGGACGCCAGGAATTCCCGGTATTCCGGCACCGGCAGCTCGTGGCGTTCAAGGAACTCGCGCCGCTGCGCGTCCGTATCCATCGGACGCATCTTCGTCCGCAAGCCACCGGAGTCGAACGGCGAGGCAACCGGTTCTTCGGCGCGGATCTCCATCTCTACTTCGGGTTTGAATACCAGGAGGAACGGATTCGCATACCGCGGCGGTCCGCAGAACAGGAATACGCAGTCCTGGGTGCCGAGCACGGCCTCATCGGAGATGTCGTCGCTGGGCCTCTTCAGGGCGGGGTTCCGACGCAACTGTTCGGCTCGGGACAGGATCATCTGCTCTGTGATCGCGGAGCGAAAGCCGGTGTTGCCGCGTGCGTTGCACAAGAGCATCTTCGACGCGACCTCCCCGGCCAGTGCCTGATTGGCGGCGCGTCGACTGTCGCACGGCGGGCTCTTGTCCGCGAACTCGGAAAGCTCCTGACTGAGTCGCCGGAGATTCGCGGAGAGTGCGGGATTGTCGGCCACCTAGCACCGGAAAAAACAGGTGTCCTGCGCTGAACTACCAGACAGCGAACTCCATCATTCTACCGGGTCGTCGGATCCGTGACAAGAACCCGATGGAGGCAGCGGCCGGGCGTAGCCGTCCTGCGCAGCGCGGCCGCGCACTCCCGCTTCGAGCACCGCCAGGTCCTGCGGCTGCCCGATTCGCGCGGGCGCGCGCTCCGCGGTCACGCGCCGGTTGGGGGCGCCACGGGCAGCGTCAGGGTGAAGGCCACCATCCCATCCCGATCCGGCTCCAGCACCAGATCGCCCGCGTGCGCGCGCGCGATCTCGCGCGCCAGGCTCAAGCCGAGGCCCGCGCCGCTCGGCCCGCCGCCTCGGGCCCGCGCGCCCCGATAAAAGCGATCGAAGAGCCGCGCCCGGTCCGCCGCCGGGAGCGGATCCGCCGTGTTCCGGAGGGTGAAGCGGGCCGCCCCCTCCCCGACGCGCAATTCGCAGCGGATGCGACCGCCGGGGCGTAGGTACTTCACCGCATTGCCCGTCAGGTTGCTCAGCACCTGCCCGAGCAACTGGGGATCGGCGAGCACCCGCACCCCGGCGGCGAGGTCGCGCTCGACCTTCACGTCCGGGGCCATCGCCCCAACATCCTCGAGCGCGGACTCCAGCAGGAGGTTCAAGTCTACGGCCTCGACCTGAAGCTCCAACTGCCCCGCGTCCGCGCGTGCCAACATCAGCAGTTTCTGGACGATCGCTTTCAGCCGCCGGACTTCCTCGGACAGCACTCCATAGCGCTGCTGCTCCTCCGATCCGTCGGGCGCATGCCGGACCCCTTCCTCGAGCTGGCCCTGAAGGACCGCGAGCGGGGTCTTCAGCTCGTGCGCGGCGTCCGCACTGAAGCGCGCCGCCTGCAGGAAGCTGCTCTCGAGCCGATCGAGCATCGCATTGATGACCTGGACCAGACGCGCCAATTCGGCGTCCGCCGTGGTGGCCGGGATGCGTCGGTCCAGCCCGCGCGAGGTGATCGCCTCGGCGGTCCGGGTGATGAGCGCGACCGGACGCAGGGCGCGCGTCGCCAGCCACCACCCGCCCGCCGCCAGGCCGAGCAAGGCCAGGGGCGTAACGATCAGCAGGGTCTGCCGGTAGCGGCGCTCGTCGCGGCGCAGTTCGGCGAGGTCCATGCCCAGGAGCAGGGTCGTCAGCTCATTGCCCCGGATGCCGACGCGCCAGTCGCCCGCGGGCGTGGCGACGGTCTCGAAGGTGGGCTTGCGCGTGCGCCGGGGCGTGGGGAGGAACCCCGGCACCTCCTCGGCGCGCGCGTACCCATCCCCGTCGCGATCGAAATCGCCGAAGCGATCCGGCGGCCCGTCGAATTCCGCCCGCGAGACCCGGCCGTCATGGTCGAGATCCAGGCGCGCCACCCAGCGCGCGCCCTCGGCCGCCGCACGCGGGTCGCGCGGCAGGTCGCGCAGGGGGGCGGGGCGCCCGGCCGGCGACGGGCCCTCCTCCGCCGTTCCCCCGGACCCGTTCGCGGGCCCGCTGCTGGGCGCCAGCAACCGCCTCACCTCCGCAGGGCAGTCGGGCGACGCATAGAGCAGCTCCTCCTGCGGACCGCGGACCACCACGGCCATGCGACTGCCGCTGTCATCGCCGTGGATGAACCGCAAGGACTGATCGAAGCTGCTCCAGTGTTCCGCCGGATGCCGGCCGTAAAGCTGGCTCTGGGCGAGGGCGTAGATTTCCCGGTCGACGCGCTCCATTCCCACCCGGCTGACGAGCGCGTGGAAGTACAGGCCAAAGCTCAGCACCACCCCACCCGAAGGGAGCAGGGAGAGCAGCACGATTTTCCAGCGGAAGCGGGTGGGCCGCATCAGGGATCTTCCGTATGTCGAAAGCGATACCCGACGCCGCGTACCGCCTCGATCCAGGAGCGCTCCGCTGCGCCGTCGATCTTCAGGCGCAGGCGGCGGACGTACACGTCCACGACGTTGGTCTGCGGGTCGAAGTCGTATCCCCACACGCGTTCGAGGAGCTGCGTCCGGGTGAATACCCGGCCCGGGGCGCGCAGCAGCACTTCCAACAGGGAAAACTCGCGCGCGGTCAGCTCGACGGGTTCGGTACCGCGCTTGACTTCGCGTGTGAGAAGATCGACCGCCAATCCGCCGGCGCGCAGCACACTCAGGGGTTGGCCGGATGCCCGGCGGGTGACGGCGTTGATGCGCGCGACCAGCTCCTCGACGTAGAAGGGTTTGGCCAGGTAGTCGTCCGCGCCGAGGTTGAGCCCCTCGACGCGCTCCGAGAGCGCGGAGCGGGCGGTCACCAGGATGACCGGCACCGCGCACTTCCGTTCGCGCAGCGCCCGCAGAATGCTCAGCCCGTCGCGGCCGGGAAGCATGATGTCGAGCAGGATCGCGTCGTACGGGGTCGCCAGAGCCTGCGCGTACGCGGTCTCGCCGTCCCGGCACAGATCGACCACGAAGCCGCGCTCCTTCAACCCCTTCTGCACGAAGGTGGCGATTTCGCTGCTGTCCTCGACGACCAGAACTCTCATGCGCCTGCCTGCAAGGGTGGACCGGCGGACCGGGAGCGACTATCGCAGGGAGGCGGCGGCTTGTCAACCGGTAGCGCGACGGCGGGGGCGCGTCCGCGGCGGGCCCGGGATGGCGCCCCCGAGGCGCGGCCGGCCGCGCCGGAACCGCGGCCGGCCGTACGCGCGACGCCCCTGCGGCGCGGACGGCGCTGGTCCTGGAACCAGC
>JACRIP010000683.1 GCA_016220045.1 Planctomycetota bacterium | reverse complement strand
CGCGCCTCCCGCCGCGCCCGCCCCGCGGTGCTCTTCGGCCGCGACACGCGCCTGTCCGGGCCGCTGCTCGCCGGCGCCCTCGCCGCCGGGCTGCTCGCCGAGGGCATCGACGTCCTCGACGGCGGCGTCCTCCCCACGCCCGCCGTCGCCTGGCTCACCCGCAAGCTCGGGCTCAGCCTCGGCGCCGTCTTCTCCGCCTCGCACAATCCCTTCGAAGACAACGGCATCAAGCTCTTCTCCCCGGAAGGTCTGAAACTACCCGACGCGACCGAGTCCGCCATCGAGGCGGCGCTCGAACGCGCGGCCGGCAACGGCAACGGCATGGGCGACGCGGGCGCCCGCCTCCGCGGCGCCGCGCTCGGACGCCTGGAGCACCGGCCCGAGCTCGCCGATATCTACGTTGAAGACCTGGTTTCCGCCTTCCGCCGACGGCTCTCCCTCGCCGGGCGCACCCTGGTGCTCGACTGCGCCCACGGCGCCACCAGCGCCCTCGCGCCCCGCATCTTCGGCCGCCTCGGCGCCGACCTGATCGTCCTCAACGACGCCCCGGACGGCGTCAACATCAACGACCGCTGCGGCGCGCTCTTCCCCGGGGCGATGTCGAAGCGCGTCTGGCAGGCCGATGCCTACGCCGGCTTCTCCTTCGACGGCGACGGCGATCGCCTGATCCTCACCGACGAGACCGGCGCCGTACGCGACGGCGACTACGTACTCTACCTGACCGCGACCCACCTCGCCGGGCGGCGCCGGCTGCCGCAGCGCACCGTCGCGACCACGGTGATGGCGAACCTCGGCCTGACGGTCGCGCTGCGCGACGCCGGCATCGCGAGCGTGGTCACGCCGGTGGGCGACCGGCACGTCCTCGACGCCATGCTGGAGCGCGGGCTCAGCCTCGGCGGCGAGCAGTCGGGGCACGTGATTTTCCTTGACGAAGCGACATCCGGCGACGGTATAATCACCGCGCTTCGGGTTCTGGAAGCGACGCTGGCCGAGCCGCGCCCCATCTCGGAAGCCTGCCGGGGCCTGGCGAAATTCCCCCAAGTCCTGGTCAACGTTCCGGTGCGCAGCAAGCCGCCGCTTTCGTCCCTCCCGGAGGTCCAGGAGGAGGTGGCGCGCATCCAGACCGCGCTCGCCGGGCGGGGGCGACTCCTACTGCGGTACTCGGGTACCGAGCCGCTGGTGCGGATCATGCTGGAAGGGGACGATCCCGCCGCGATTCGCGAGTTGGCGGACGGATTGGCGCGCCTGCTCGCACGCCGGATCGGACCCTGATCGCGCGGCGCCGGCGCCGGCGCCGACTGTCGCGTGGCTTCTCGACCGCTTTCCCCTCCTTCGCGAGGTTGCACCGTGGCCGCTCCGGGCTCTGAATCGGCTCCTGCGCCGAAAGATCCGTCGATGGAAGAGACGCTGCCCGGCACGAAGCCGCTGAGCGAGGAACGCCCCACCGAATCGAGTCTGGCCGCGCGCGAGGCGCCGGGACTGTTCGGCTGGTGGGTGCCCATCGGCATGCTCTGGATTCTGCTCACGCTCAATCTCATCGTCGTCCGCAACGAGATCCCCGGGCTCGAGGCGGATTTCGCGAACGCCAACGTGGCGCCGACGAACGAAGTGCTGGTGCTGGGCGCGCTCAACAACATCTTCTTTGAACAGAAGGGGCCGCTCCTGGTCATCGGGCTGCTCGGCGTGCTGATTACGCTCTTCATGCTGGTTTCGCGGCACCTCTCGCTCGGCAGCCACAACACGACCTGGGTCGGCGCTGCGACCGTCACCACGCTGGTCGCCGGCATCTATCCGCTGGGGCGCATCGCCAAGATCTTCTACGAGGCCGACCTCGCCATCGGCGCGCTCGATCGCAGCGTCCAGGCGGAGCGCCCCTGGTGGGACATCGCGAGCCCGTGGTGGGACCTCACCTTCGTGGGCATCATCGCCACCGTCGCGCTCCTCTCGGTGAGCTTCGTCCTCCGACGCCGCAAGGCCACGCAGGTCGCGCCGACGGCGTAGCGCGCGACCGCGGACGGCGATTGCGGCCGCGCCGGCCTGCGCCTTCCCGTCCCCGGTGCGCCCCCTGCCGCCCGAGGTCCACGCGCCGACCGCCACCATCCACGCTCCGGCCCGCCGCTCCTTCTCCCCCTTCCTCCACGGGAGCCTTCCATGTTTCGCGGTTCGATCGTCGCCCTGGTTACTCCGTTCTCGGGTGGCGTCGTGGACCTGCCCCGGCTCGCCGAGCTGGTCGAAGCCCAGATCGCGGGCGGCACGAGTGCGCTCGTGCCCTGCGGCACGACCGGAGAGGCGGCCACGCTCGACCGCGACGAACGCGAGGCGGTGCTGCGCGAGGTGATCCGACGCGCTCAGGCCGCCGGCCCCGGCCGCGCGGGCCGGCCGATTCCCGTGATCGCCGGCACCGGCACCAACAACACCCGCTCCACGATCGAGTTCACGCGCGCGGCGAGGCAGCTCGGCGCCGACGCGGCGCTCATCGTGTGCCCCTACTACAACAAGCCGACCCAGGAGGGCCTCTTCCGCCACTACGCCGCCGTCAGCGAGGCGGTGGACCTCCCGATCATCGCCTACAACGTCCCGGGCCGGACCGCCGTAAGCCTTACGGCGGACACCGTATCCCGGATCGCCGCCTTGAAGAACGTGGTCGCGATCAAGGAGGCCTCGGGCAACCTCGATCTGGTCTCGGAAATCCGGCTGGGCTCGAAGATCACGGTCCTTTCCGGGGACGATTCGCTGACGCTGCCGATCCTGGCGCTGGGGGG
>JACRIP010000681.1 GCA_016220045.1 Planctomycetota bacterium | reverse complement strand
GGGCGCGCTCGGTGCAGGGGGTTGGGGGGGGCGCGGGGGGCAGCGGAGAAGGCGGGGATGCTACCCCATGCCGCCGCGTCCGTCAAGCGCATTTCCCCTACGCCGTCGCCGCCCCCTCGACGCGCTCGCGCACCGCCCGCTCGATCCGGGCGGTCGCCGCGGCCACCTCCTCGACCTCGCGCCGCGTCACCTCCCACGGCGCGTAGGTCGCCCGCCGATAGGTCTCCGTCAGCTCCGCCACCGCCTCCGCGGCCTCCGGCGCCGCCGCCAGGACCTGCGCCGCGAACTCCGCCGGGCTCGCCGACGGCATCCGGGAGATGCCGTACTTGCGCAGCCGCTCCGCAAGCGCCAGGTACAGGTCGATCACCAGGATGCGCGGCGTCTTGATCCAGGTCTGGCGCGCCCGATGGACGCGCGTGTCCTCCAGCGGCACGTCGATTTCGTCGGGGCTGAGGCTCTCCTCCTCGGCCCCGCGGCGCGCCCGCCCGGCGCGCGGCAGGAGCGCGCGCAGCCCCAGCCAGGCGAGGCCGAGTCCGACCACCACCAGCGCGGCATTCACCCCGCTCTTCAGGTACTCGGCCCAGGCCGCGTCCCCGCCCACGTCTCCCGTCGCGTCGTTGCGCTCGCGCGACCAGCCGCGCTCGATCCGCGCCCGGTGCAGCCGCAGGAAACGGTACTCGTCGCCGGCCTTGAAGTGCGACACCGGCACCACCGCATTCAACAGCAGGAAGAGCGCGCCCGCCCCGCCCGCCAGCACCAGCGCGCACTGCGCCGCGTGCGCCGCCAGCGCCGGATGCGGGCGATCGTCGAGCTGCCATACGGTGACCACCCGGTCGAAGTGCTCGAAGACCAGCGCGGCCAGGGAGCAGGACAGGACGGCGCAGGCGTAGGCGGGGGCCCCGGGGTGCGAGCACACCGCCGCGAGCACCACCATCACGAGCGCATTCGCCGCCAGCCGGTCCGCCCCGCGCCGCGTTCCCACCCCCACCGCGAGCAGCCCCTGCAGCACGACGAAGCCCGGCGCGGTGATCGCGATCCATTCGGGCGTTCCCCCGAGCGCCGCCGTCGCCAGGACGAGCGCCTCCCCGATGACGACGAAGCCGCCGAGGAAGAGGTGGGCGTTCGACTCGGCGAACAGGTCCAGACCCTCCTCGACCGCATGGCGGAAGCGGTGCCCGGCCCAGAGGGCCGCGGCGTACAGGACGGCGAGCTGGACCCCGCTCACCAGCGCCTCGCGCCCGTCGCCGGGCAGGGCGTAGAGCGTGGACACGGCGTGGCCGGCCGCGAGCGAGAGCCCGAAGCAGGCCGCCACCTTGCCGTGTTGCAGCGTCAGGCGACGCGCCGGTCGCGCGGTCATGTGAGCAACTGCTCCTCCAGGTCCTCCGCGGCCGAGAGGATCCTGACCTCGAAGCCCGCGGCCTCCAGGAAGACCCGGGTCGCCTCCGGGTCGTAGCGCTCGAGCTGCGCCTCCGGAATGCGATCCCGCCAATTCACGAAGGAAAGGTCGTCGAGCACGTAGGCCACGAGGCGGACGCGGCGCGCGCGCAGGCCGTCGAAGACCGCGGCGAACTTCTCGGGATCGATGAACAGGCTGGAGAAGACGAGGCAGGCGGTGGAGCCGGGTCGCGCGAGGTCGCGCGCGAACTGCAGGAAATCCCCGAAGTGGGTCTCGCCGTCCTGCTTGAGCGGGACGAGGGCGTCGAGCACGCGAATGGCGTGGGCTTCGCCGGTGCCGAGCGGGACGTAGCAGTAGCGGCTGCCGAGGCCGACGAGCTGGACGTAGGCGTGGCGGCGCACGGCGTCGAGGGCGACCGAGGCCGCGACCTTGACGGCGATCTCGATGGTGGAGCGCTGGCCGATGCCGCGCGCGTTCCTCGAGTCGAGGTCGAGGTAGATCGTGAGCTCGGGCGCGACGTCCTTCTCGAATTCCTTGACGATGAGGCGGCCCCAGCGCGCGGAAGCGTTCCAGTGGATGCGGCGGATTTCGTCCCCCTGGCGCCATTCGCGGGTGCCCATGAAGAGGTCGTTGCCGCCGGGATTGGCCAGGGTGTCGTAGCCGGTGGTGAAGATCGGCCGGCGGCCGGCGAGGGCGCGTGCGCCGAGCGGAGCGGGCTTGGGGTAGACGTAGAAGTCGAGCGGCGCCGCGAGCGTGTGCGTGCCGGTGGCGAGCCCGAGCGGGTCGGTGAGGGTGATGGAGAGCGGGCCGAGCTGGTAGATCCCGCGGCGGCGGGAGCAGCGGGCGGTGTAGTGGGCGCCGTGGGCGGCCCGGCTGCTCACGCGCGCCGGAATGAGCACGCGCTTCTCCTGGACCTGATCGGGGGCGAAGAGATCGCCGACGATCGGCAGGTAGAGCGGGAGGCGGCCGCGGTTGCTGAGGCGCAGCCGGACCTCGACCTCCTCCCGTTCGAAGCCGCCGTGGTAGACCCGGCGTGCGGCGTCCACGTGGCGCAGGCCGTAGCGCACGAGCAGGTAGGAAGCGGCGAGGACGGCGGCGAGGACCGCGGCGAGCACGAGCAGGAGGGAGACCGCGAGGTGCAGGCCGAGGAGCGCGAGCAGGAGAATGGCGAGCCAGCACGCGGCGCGGCGCGACAGGCCGGGCAGCGCGCGATCGTCAGTTCCCATCGTAGCGGGTCGGGATCTCGACGACCTTGAGCACGGACTCGATGAGGTCGTGTGCGGTGATTCCCTTAAGCCGCGACTGGGGCTTGACGATGATGCGGTGGGCCAGGACGTTCGGGGCGAGCGACTTGACGTGCTCGGGGAAGACGAACTTCCTGCCCTCGAGCAGGGCGAGGGTCTGGGCCGCCTTCATCAGGGACAGGGCGCCGCGCGGGCTGACGCCCATCTGCGCGTGGTCGTGGGTGCGGGTCCGGTTCGCGATCTCGACGATGTACTTGCGCAGGGCGGGGTGGACGAAGACCTCCTTGACGAGGTCCTGGATCTCGGCGATGTCCTGGATCGAGAGGACGGAATTGATGAGCGCGATCGGGTGCTCGCGCACCTGGCTTTCGAGGACCTGCTCCTCCTGGGCGGGCTCGGGGTAGCCGAGGGAGAGGCGGAGCATGAAGCGGTCGAGCTGGGCTTCGGGCAGCGGGTAGGTGCCGGAGAGCTCGATCGGGTTCTCGGTGGCCATGACGAAGAAGGGGACGGGGAGGGGGTGGGTGATGCCGTCGACCGAGACCTGGCGTTCTTCCATGGCTTCGAGGAGGGAGGACTGGGTGCGCGGGGTGGCGCGATTGATCTCGTCGGCGAGGAGAATGTGGGCGAAGACGGGGCCGGGGCGGAACTCGAAGGACTGTTCCTTGGGGTTGAAGATGGCGGCGCCGGTGACGTCGGAGGGGAGGAGATCGGGGGTGAACTGGATGCGCTGCCAGGTCCCGCCCATGGAGCGGGCGATCGCCTTCGCGAGTGACGTCTTGCCGACGCCCGG
>JACRIP010000680.1 GCA_016220045.1 Planctomycetota bacterium | reverse complement strand
GGGCCGCCTCGTGCGCGGTCAGTTCCTGCGGCGCCAGCCCATCGGAGTTGGCGGCGGCGGCCAGCGCGCGCGCCACGGCGAGGACCTGATCGCCGGTAAGGTGGTGGCCGGATAACGCGGCGGCGAGCTCGTCGGCGAGCGCGCGCCGCCGCCGCGTGGCGGCAGGGAAGCGCCCGGTGCTGCCCTCGCTCAGCAGTTGGGCGAGGTAGCCCGCGCCGATCACCGGGTGCGCGAGGATCTTGCGCCCGACCCTCTGGGTCTGGGCGCGGCTGTCCTCGGGGCGCGGCACCGGGGGCAGCGGCCGGCCCGCGGGGGCGGCCGCGGGCGGGGCGTCGCCCGGGTCCAGCTCTCCGTCCACCACGGTCCAGAAAACCAGCGCCAGGGCGCCGACGCCGAGACCGGCGAGGAGGAGCAGCACGGAAGGGGAGCGGCGCGTGCGCGGCTCGCGGGGCGGGGGAAGCTCCTGAGCGCTCACGGACGGGGCGCCCCGCCGCGCGCCTCCAGGATGCGCTTGAGCGTCGCTTCGACGGCCGGAAAGTCGAACGGCTTCACGATGTAGGCCGCCGCCCCGGTCGCCATGCCCTGCTCGATGTCCCGCTCCTGGCCCTTCGCCGTCGCCATCACCACCGGAATGTCCGCCCACGCCGGCGTCGCGCGCAGCCGCGCCAGCGTCGTGAACCCGTCCATGCCCGGCATCATGACGTCGAGAATGATCAGGTCCGGCCGCAGCGTTTCCAGGTGCTTGAGCACGTCCAGCCCCGAGCCGCCCACCGTGACCTGATGCCCCCACTTCTTCAGCTTGAACTCCAGCAGCTTGGCGATCGCCGGCTCGTCGTCCGCCATGAGGATCGTCGCCATACGGCATCTCCCCTACATCTTCCCGAGGTCGGTCATGCGCACGGTGCCGATGTAGGTCTTGGTCCGGTCCTCCTTGATGTCCTCGAGCTGCTTGACGATGTCGCGGATGCGCACCGCCATCTCGTGAATCGTGGTCAGCCGCTTCTTCACGTCCTCGGGCAGGTCGCCGCGGCGGTGCAGGAGCATCTCCGCCTGCCCCATCAGCGCGGTCAACGGATTGTTCACCTCGTGGCGCACCGCCAGGCCGACTTCGCCGATCGCCGCCATCCGCTGGGTGCGCACGACCTGCTGGTGGACCTGGAGCAGCTCCAGGGTCATGGCGCGGAACTGCAGGTCGATGTTGCGGATGCTCGCCTTGCGCAGCGCGATCTCGACCAGCGGCGCGATCGCCGTCACGTCGAAGGGCTTGGCCAGGAAGTCGTCCACGCCGGTGCGCACCAGCTCGACGAGGAGCTCGGGCGAGGAATGCGCGGTGACCATGATGATCGCCATCTGGGGCCGGGCCGCGCGCGCCCACTTCACGACCTCGAGGCCGTTTTTCTTCGGCAACTGGTAGTCGGTGATGAGCAGGTCGGGTTCCATTTCCTTGACCAGGCGCTCGGTCTCCTCGCCGTCGGTGCCGACCACGACCTCGAACCCCTGGCGGGTGAGATGGAGGTTGAGCATTTTGGCGATGTCGGGGTCGTCCTCGCCGATGACCAGCCAGCCGCGCCCGCCGCGCGGGGCGTCGCCGTCGGCGGCCTGCGCGGAGCGGCCGATGGCCTCGGTGGCCAGGCCGGCGAGATTCACCGCTTCGAGCGAGCCCTGGATGCACATCCAGGCGCCGACGGCGCGGGCGAGGCGGGTCACCATCTCGTCGCGGTAGGCGGGGGAGACCAGGATGACGGGAATGCGGTGGAGAACCTTGGGCGCCTCGATCTGGAAGAGCCGGCAGAGCTGGAAGCCGTCGATGCCGGGCGCGTTGATGTCGGCGATCACCAGGTCGATCCGCTTGTCGTGAGCGAGCTTCCAGGCGCTGTCGCCGTCGCTCACGAGTTCTACGGTGAACCCCTTGGCATCCAGGTCGCCACGCACGCGGGCGACGAGCGCGGGATCGGCGCTGCAGACGATGACGGTGGCGGGCATGCGGCGGGGTCCTCCGCGGGGGGATCCGGTGGTTGCGGCACGGCGTGATTACACCCGGCGGGCGTGGGCGGCGTCAACGAAAACCGGTGGCCGGGACATCGCCGGGCGGCCGGCGGCGCCCCGGTCTCACCCAACACTTGCGCGCCGGCCGCGCCCGGGTATCATACGGCGCGCCGTCGCCGGACCACCCCACGGGAGAGGACGATGCCCGCCGCCCCATCGCGCGCCCCCTGCGCCAACCACCCGGATCGGCCCGGCCGCGCCCTGTGCATGACCTGCAAGAAGGTCGTCTGCCAGGAGTGCGCCACCCAGTGGGAGGGGATCAACTACTGCGTCCTCTGCCTCGCCGGACAACGGCAGGCGGTCCGGACGAAAACGACCTCCCTCGGGTATCTCCCCGTGCTGGGCGCGATCGCGTTCCTGCTCTGGGCCTCGGCCCGCCTCATGGTCTGGGTCAACGTCGTTGCCGCGAGCTTCTCATGACCTGGCGATCGATCGGACTGGTCGGCGTCCTCGACGAGTCCTTCGCCGTCGCACGGCGCGCGGCGCCGTGGATCGGCCTCCTCTGGCTGACCGCGCTCCCGGCGCGCCTGCTCGGCGTCCGCCTGGAGTACGCCGCTCACGCGCTCGGCGCCACGGCCGCTGACCACGGTGATTACCTGATCTCCCTCGGCTACGCGGCGGCGCTCGCGCTGCCGCTCGCGCTCTACGGCCGGCTGGTCTTCGTCCGCGCCTGCGCGCGCGCCTTGCGCTCCGGCGTTTGCCCCGGACTCGACACCCTGCGCGTGCCGCCCGCCGCCGCCGCCTGCTACCTGTACGCGGCGCTCCTCGTGGAGGTCCTGTTCTACGCCACCGGCCTCGCGCTCGTCACCGTGCCCGTCCTCGTCGTCTTCGCCGGCCTCGCCGCCGCGACCGCGGAGCGCTGCGAGCGGCCGGGCCTGATCCACCCGCTGCGCGAGATCCTGCGCGCGTGCACCCACGGTCGGCTGTTGGCGGCGCTCGTTTTCGTGTTCGCGACCGCGCTCCTGCTCGCCGAGATCAACTTCTACTTCGGACTCCGGGGCGCGCTCTGGCTGGCCGAAGCGGCGGGCCCGTTCGATGCCGCCCGCTGGGAACACGCGCTGCGCCCGGCGACGTGGTGGGTCGCCCAGGTGCCCTACCCGGAGCAGAAGCTGCCCGCCCTCCTCCTCGAGTCCGCGGCCACCGCCGCGGTCGAGCCCTTCTGGCTCGCGGCCCTCGTCGTCTACGTGCAGCAGCTCTGGACCAAAGAGTCCGGCGAAGACCTGAGTCGTCGTTTCGAGCTGCTGCGCGCGGGAGAGGCCGCATGAACGCCGTCCCCGCCCGTTCCCGCCGGCGGCCCGCGCCGGCCGGCCGCCGGATCTGCGCTACGATGTATGCCCGAGCGAGGCTCGCGCTGGCGCTCGCTGCGCTCGCGTGCTGCACCCTGCCCGCCGTGGCCGCGGACCGGAAGCTGACCGCGGCGGAATACCGCACCAGGCTCGGGCAGATCGCGTTCGCGCTCGAAGGCGACCAGACCGCCGCCGCCGGCGCCCTGGCCCGCGCCCTGCTCGGCGCGCGCGTTCATGGGGCGGATGGGGCGGACGGGGCGGACGGCGCGGACGAGTTCCTGGCGGACGCCTCGGTGCTCGGCCCGCTGGCGCGCCTGCGCACCGCCCAGGAACCGGACGCGGCCACGGCGGCGGCCGCCGCCCGCCTGCGCGTGCTGATCGCGGAGCTGGACGCCCGCGCGCCCGGGCCGGCCGCGGCGACCGCCCCGCCGCCGGAGCCGACCGATCCCGCTCTGCTCGCCCGGCTCGCCCGCGACCAGGAGGCCGAGGTTCCGGCCGTCGGCGGCCACGTGCCGATCCCCTACGTGGAACTGACCCTGCCCGAGCAGGTCCAGAAGTGGCTCCTCGACGCCTGGACCTGGCTGGGCGAACGCGTCCGCAAGCTCCTGGAGTGGCTCTTCGACGTCTTCTTTCCGCGGCGCGAGCGGTCGAGTTCGGAGCAGGTCGGGGGCATCCGCACCTCGATCCTGGTCCTCATCGCCGCGACCGTGCTGGTGATGATGGCGGGCGTGGCCTACGCGCTGCGTCGCGGCGTCGGCGCCGCCCCGCCCCCCGCCGCCGCCGGACCGGGCGGTCCGGCCAATACCCGAGATGCCGATCCGCTCTCGCGCGGCGCCGCCGAATGGGAGCGCTACGCCCGCGAACTCGCCGCCCGGCAGCGCTACCGCGAGGCCGTCCGCGCCTGGTATCACGCGGTGCTCGTGACGCTCTTCGGCGCCGGTCTCCTGCACTACCGCAAGGGGACCACGAACTGGGAATACGCGGCGGCGCTCCCGCCCGAGGCCGCCTGGCGCCCGCTCTTCGTGGAGGCCACGCGGCGCTTCGATCATGCCTGGTACGGCCTCGGGGAAGTCACCGAGGAGTTCACGGCCGGCTGCGCCGCCGACGCGCGCCGCCTGGTGACCGCCGCGGGCGGGGGAAGGGGAGCGGCATGAAGCGGTTCGGCGCCTCTCTGCCCTGGCTCGTCGCCGCGCTCTGGGTGGGCGCGGCCACCGTCTGGGTCGCCCGCGATCCGCGGATGGCGCGCGTCGGCTTTCCCGCGCACTCGGTCCACTCCACGGCCGCCGACGGCCTGTCGCTGGCCTACGGGTACTTGCGGGAGCGGGCCGGGCGCGCGGGCGCGGGGCGGGCGGTCGGCGTCCTGGTCCGCCCGGTCGAGCAGTCGGGGCCGGCGGCGGGCACGGTCCTCTTCCGGATCGCGCCGCAGCGCACCGGTCTTTCCGAGCTGGCGGCGCTCCTGGGAGCGGCCGGTCGCCGGCGCGGGGGCAAGCCGGAGCCCAAGCCCGGGAAAGGCGATGAATCCGCTCCGGCCGCTGGGGAGGATGATGCCGACGACACGCACGCTCCGCCGGGCGCCGATGGAAGGAAGGACGACAAGCCGGCAGATGCGGCGCCGGAGAAGGGCGGCGACGCCGACGATGAGGATCAGGAGGAGGATGAGGATAAGGACGGCGGCGAGGCGGCGGCGGCGGAGCGCGCGCGGCAGGCGCACGCCCGCTCGGCGGCGGCCGAGCTCCTGACCCCGGCCGAAGAGGAGTGGGTCGAGGGCGGCGGCCGCATGGTGCTGGCGATCGCGGAGTCCTGGGGACCGCTGGAGAGCGTCGCGCTCGTCGGCGGCTCCGACGCCGGCGCTGCCCATCGGGTGAACCCCTGGCCCCCGACCGTGGCGGAAATCGACGTCGTCGGCGGCCGGGCGTTGGCCGGCCCGGAGCTGCGGCGCATGGCCACGCTCTTCGCCGCCGGCGAGCAGGCGGTCGCGTGCCGGCGGAAGAGCGGCGCGGGCGAGATCGTGGTCCTTTCCTGCCCGGGCATCTTCGAGAATGCGCACCTGGGCGAGTCGGGGCATCTCGCGCTCCTGGAAGCGCTGGCGGGCGGGGCGCGCCGGGTGCTCTTCGACGAGCGCGCCCACGGGCTGGCGGTGGAGGTGGGAGTGCTCGACCTGTTGCGCGGGTGGGGGCTCGGTCCGCACCTGGCCGCGCTCGCGGTGCTCGGCGCGTGCCTCTTCTGGCGGGCGAACGCGCGGCTGGGCCCGCGCGAGGACGACTACCGGGAGACCCGGCGCGAGGCCGTGGAATTCGTCGACTCGGTGGCGCAGCTCTACGGGAGAGCCCTGAGCCGCCGCGAAGGCCTGGCGCTCTACTACAAGGGGCTCGCGCACGAGGTGGCGATCCGCACCGGGCTGCGCGACGCCGCGCTGGAAAAGCGCGTGCAGGAACTGACCGGCGGGGTGGCTCCGCCCCCGGCGCGCGCGCGCGGGGACGTCGGCGGGGCGGAATTCGCACGCATCCTCAAGGCCCTCAACGAGGCGTATCGAAAGGCTGCGACATGAAGAACCTGGAGGAACTGACGGCCCGGGTCAAGGTGCTCCGTCAGCAGATGGACCAGGTGGTGCTGGGCCAGGAGCGGGTGAAGGAGCACTCCCTGGTGTGCATCCTGGCGGGCGGGCACGCGCTCCTGGAAGGCGTCCCGGGTACGGCGAAGACCCTGCTCGCCCTGACCTTCGCGAAGCTGCTCGGCTGCCGCTTCCGGCGCATCCAGTTCACCCCCGACCTGATGCCGGCGGACCTCGTGGGGACGAACATCTACAGCCCGAAGACGTCGGGGTTCGAGTTCCACGCGGGACCGATCTTCACCGACCTCCTGCTGGCCGACGAAGTCAACCGGACGCCGCCCAAGACGCAATCGGCGCTCTTGGAGGCGATGCAGGAGCGGGCGGCGACGATCGACGGGACGCGCCATCCGATTTCCCCGGTGTTCACGGTATTCGCGACGCAGAACCCGGTGGAGTACGAGGGGACCTATCCGTTGCCGGAGGCGCAGCGGGTCCGCTTCCTGTTGAAGCTCGTGATCGACTATCCGGAGGCGGCGGTGGAGGGGCGGATGCTGGAGGCGTACGCCTCCGGCCGGCGGCTGCTCGACGAGGTCCTGGCCGGGCTGAAGCCGTGCCTGGGGGCCGAGGACCGGGCGGCGGCGCGCCGGCTGGTGGGCAGCGCGGTCAAGGTGGAGGCGGGGCTGCGCGACTACATCCTGAAGATCGTGACGGCGACGCGCGGCGACGAGTCGGTGCAGCTCGGGGCCGGGCCGCGCGCTTCGCTCGCGCTGCTCGATTCCTGCCGCGCGCTGGCGGCGCTGCGCGGCCGCAACTTCATCACGCCGGACGACGTGAAGGAGATGGCGGGACCGGTGCTGCGCCATCGGGTGATCCTGTCGCCGGAGGCGGAGATGGAAGGGCTGGTGCTCGACGACCTGCTGAAGCGGATTTTCGAGAAGGTGGAGGTCCCGCGCTGATGCGTCCCGGCCCGCGCCTGGTAACGCTCCTGGCCTGGATCGCCGTGGCGGCGCTGGCGGCGCCGCTGCTGCCGCCGCTGGCCCCGGCGGTCGCGCTGGCGCTCGCGCTCGCAATCGGCGCGGCGCTCGGGGAGTTCCTGTATCTGCGGGGCGTGACGGTGACGGCGGAGCGGCCGCCGGCCTTGGTGCTGTCGCTCGACGAGGAGGAGCGGATCTCGCTGGCGTTGCGGACGGACGCGGCGCGGCCGGTGGCGCTGACGATCCGGCAGCTTCTGCCCGCGCTGCTCGACCGCCGCTCGGTGACGCTGGCCGGGGTGTGCGGGCCGGGCGCGGTGCTGACGCTCGAACTGCCGGCGCGCGGCACGGCGCGCGGGGCGGAGAAGCTGGAGGCGCCGTGGGTGGCGAGCACGGTGTGGGGGCTGGCGGAGCGCGTGGCGCAGGTAGGCGCGACGACCGAGCTGCGGGTGGTGCCGAACCTGGCGGCGGTGCGGCGGATGCACGAGCAGCTCAATACCTACGCGTTGCGCGGGGTCGGCACGCGGGTCTCGCCGCGGCTCGGCAAGGGCCGGGAGTTCGACCGGCTGCGTGACTACGTGATCGACGACGACGTGCGCGACATGGCCTGGAAGGCGACGGCGCGCCACGGCAAGCCGATCGTGCGCGAGTTCCGCATCGACCGGTCGCAGGACGTGCTGGTGTGCCTCGACCGCGGGCACCGCATGGCGGCGCGCACTACGCAGATCACCAAGGTCGATCATGCGGTGAACGCCGCAGTCCTGCTGGCCTACATCTGCAACCGGATG
Source organism: Planctomycetota bacterium (assembly GCA_016220045.1). GTDB lineage: Bacteria > Planctomycetota > MHYJ01 > WSZJ01 > JACPWG01 > JACRIP01. The sequence continues at coordinate 4,395 of JACRIP010000680.1, read as the reverse complement.
GAGGACCGGATCGGGCTCCTGTCCTTCGGCGCCGAGGTAGAGCGCGGAGTGCCGCAGGGGCGCGGGCCGGCGCATCTGCGGCGCTTGATGACCTTCGCCACGGCGGTCAAGCCGGAGTACATCCACACGGACTATCTCGCGCTCGGCGTCCACGTGCGGCGGCGCGTGCGCCACCGGACGCTGGTCCTGATCGTCACCGATCTGCCGGAGGGTGACAACCGGCACGCGCTGGTGCGGGCGGTGCGCACGCTGCTGCCGCAGCACCTGCCGCTCGTGCTCGTGGTTTCGGACCCGGCGCTGTGGGCGGCGGCGCACGTGCGGCCGGCGGACCGGCCGGAGCTGTGCCGCACGCTGGTGGCGCGCGACGTCTGGACCGAGCGCCGCCAGACCATGCGCGACCTGACCCGGCTCGGCGCGCTCGTAGTGGAGACGCAACCGGAGAACCTCGGACTGCATGCGGTCAATGCCTATATCGACGTGAAACGGAGGCAGATCCTGTAGGCCTCGTCGGTACCCACGATCGGGGTCGAAGAACACCGGCGGGGCTACCTTCTCGGTCGTCCTCGTGCCCGTCCTCGTCGTCGTGCTCGTCCTCGTCGTCGTCGTCGTCGTCGTACTCGTACTCGTACTCGTACTCGAATGCCCTGGGCGTTCGAGTACGAGTACGAGTACGAGAACGGGGACGTGAACGAGAACGAGAACGTGAACGAGGACGTGAACGAGAACGGAAACGTGAACGGAAACGGGAACGGGAACGGAAACGGGAACGAAGAGGACGAAGAGGACGAACTGACCATGGACATCGAAGACTTCGTCCGCGAACGCGAGCCCAACTGGGCGCGGCTCGAAAAACTGCTGGCGACGGCGGACGCGTCGCCGGAGTGGGAGCTCGGGCTGCCGCGCATCCGCGAGATCGTGCTGCTCTACCGGCAGGCGTGCTCGGACCTCAACCAGGCGCGTTCGTATACGGCGAATCCCGAAGTGCTCGGGCGCCTGAACCACGTGACGGGCCGCGGCTATCGCTTCGTCTACCAGGGCGCGGCGCGCGGCTCCTTCCGCACCGCGGCGCGCCGCTTTTTCACCGTCGAGGCGCCGGCGGCGTTTCGCAGCGAGCGCGGCGCCATCGCGGTGGCGGCCGGGCTCTTCGTGCTCGGCGCCGTGATCGCCTTCGGCGCGGTGGTGGGCAGGCGTGCGACGGCGGAGGCGCTGGTCCCGCGCGAGTTCTTCACGGCGAGCCCGCGCGAGCGCGTGGCGGCGATCGAGGAGGGCGACGAGCGCATCCGGCGTTTCGAGGAGGCCGGCGTCTTCGGCGCGTCGCTCTTCACGCACAATATCAAGGTCTCCTTCCTGGCGTTCAGCCTCGGCGCGCTGACGCTGGCGGGCGGCGGCTGGATACTGTTCTACAACGGGATGGTGCTGGGTGCGGTCGCCGCGCTCTACTGGCTCGACGGCGTGCAGCTCTTCTTCCTCGCCTGGGTCGGCCCGCACGGTGCGCTCGAGCTGCCGGCGATCATGTTCGCGGGCGCGGCCGGACTGATCGCGGGCCGCGCGCTCCTGACCCCCGGCGACCTGGCCCGGCCGGCGGCGCTGCGCCGGGTCTTCCCGACGATCTGGCGCATTCTGGCGACGAGCGCGCTCCTGCTCGTGGTCGCCGGACTGATCGAGGGCTCCTTCTCGCAGTTCTCCTCGAAGACCGTGCCGTATGCCGTCAAGATCGCGGTGGCGGTCGCGCTCTTCGGCACGATGGCGACCTACCTGGTTTTCCGGCCGTTGGCGCGGCGCCGCGCGGGGGACGCATGAGCCTGACGTGCGAACGGGTCATCCTGACGCCGGAGCACGTGCAGCTCCGGTTGCGCCCGGCCGGGTTGGGGGCGCGGTTTCTGGCGCTCCTGGTCGATGCCGTCATCGTCTTCGGCGCGGCGACGTTCATTCGCATCGGACTCGGGATGGTGCTCCCGCAGAGCGTGGTTTCGATGCTCGGCATGGTGACCACCTTCGTGCTGGTCTGGGGCTACCAGATCTACTTCGAGGTCTGGGGCCGCGGGCAGACGCCGGGCAAGCGGGCGCTGGGCCTGCGGGTGGTCGATGGGCGGGGCCTGCCGATCACCCTGCCGCAGTCCTTCATCCGGAACATCGTGCGCGTCCTGGATTTGCCCCGGTGGGCTACGGCGTGGGCGCGCTCGCCTGCCTGGTGGACCCGCTCTCGCGGCGGCTCGGCGACCTGGCGGCGGACACGCTGGTGATCCGCGAGGAGGGCCAGCTCGGATTCCGCGTGCTGCTGCCGCCGTCGCGGCGCTTCAACAGCTTGCGCACCCCGCGCACGCTGCGGCTGATCCGGCATCGGATCGGCCTGGAGCTGCGCGAATACCTGCTGACGCTGTGCCTGCGCGCCGAGGGACTGGAGGCGCGCGCCCGGTTCGACCTGATGGAGGCGGCCGGGCGGCACCTGCGGGAAAGACTGGACCTTGACGACCCGCACCTTTCCGGAGAGAATCTCGTCCGCGACCTGACGTCCATTCTGTACGACAAGCCGGCGTAGCGGCGCGCCCGCGGCTCGCCGCCTCCGTCCTTCAGGGGAAACACTGATGCCGTGCAAGAACCATCTGGAGGTCATGACCGGTCTGGTGTCCTGCGAGCGCTGCGGCGGGACCTTCTGCCGGGACTGCGTGATCCAGCTCAAGGGGCTGACCTTCTGCGCGGGGTGCAAGGGGGAGCAGGTGCGCGACATCCAGTCGGGCGCCGACTCCACGGAGCTGCCGCTGGCGTCGCCCGGTCGGCGGCTCGGCGCCGTCATGGTGGACGGGCTCGTGGTCGTAGCTCCGATGATGGGCCTGTACTTCGCGACGATTTTCCTCCTCGGACTGCAATTCGACAAGTCCGGACAATTGCCCCTGCTCCAGCAGATCCTGGTGGGGCTGATCGCGGGCATCCCCGGCCTGCTGTACCAGGGCCTGATGTTGCAGATGAAGGGGCAGACGCTCGGCAAGATGGCGCTGAAGATCAAGGTCGTCACGCCCGAGGGCGCCGACATTACGCCCGCGCAGGCGTGGACGCGCGAGCTCACGCGCGCCTTCATCAACCTGCTCCACGTCTTCTCCATCCTCAATTACCTGCCGATCTTCCGCAAGGAGCGCACCTGCATCCACGACATGGTGGCGAAGACCCGGGTCGTGATGTGGCGGAGCTAACGAGCGATGTCCGCGGATACCAAGCTCCGGCGCGTCCTGGCGTACGTCGGGCCTGCCTGTCCCTGGTGCGGGGTCGAGGCGCCGCACGACCGCATGGCCTCCGGCATGCAGCTTTGCCGCGCCTGCGGCGGCGAGTACGAGGGGGAGATCTTCCGTCCGCCCACGGCGCCGATGAAGGTGTTTGCCGTAGCCGAGCAGGGGCCGGCCGGCGCCAATGCGTGCGCCAACCACGAGCGCAATGCGGCGGTGACCGCGTGCGAGCGTTGCGGGCACTTCATCTGTTCCTTGTGCCGGATCGACAGCGACGACATGACCCTCTGCCCGGCGTGCTTCGACCGGCTGGCCGCGGAGGGGGCGCTGCCGAGCGTGCGCACCACCTTTCGCGACTATGCCGGCTCCGCGTCGACGGCGGCGATGCTCGGAGTCCTGTTCTGGTTCATCGGTCCGTTCATCGGCCCGTTCGCCGTGTACTTCGGCTTCCAGTCCTTTCTCCAGGGACGGAAGCTCGGCGAAGAAGAGGGGTGGGTGCGCGCGGCGATCGCGATCGTGGCGGGCACGCTGGAGACGCTCGGGGGCATCGTCATGTTGTACTTTTTCAGTGCGCGCGTGAGGGCGAAGTGAAGCAGCCGGAGAAGAAGCGACGATTGGGCGGCGCCGGCGGGTTCTTCGGCAGCGAAGAGCGCGTCTACGCCGTCGCGGACGGGCTGGTCGTGGATTGCGTGGACCACGGGACGATCACCCGATCGCGCGTCTTCTACGACGACGTGCTGATGGTCACGCGGCACCGGATGCGGGGCTGGCTGTTCCTGACGCTGACCGGGCTGGCGGCGGCGGGCTTCGGGCTGCCGGGCGTCCTGCTGCTGGCGGACCGCAACGCCTTTCCCGCGGGCGTTATCTTTCTGGTGATTGCCGTGGTCTTTGCCGTGCCGTGCGCCCTGCGCGCGGCGCTGGGGCTGGACGTGATCACGGTCTACGGCAAACGCACGAAGGCGGTGGTGCGCTTCTGGCTGCGCAAGGAGCGGGCGCAGATGGTGCACGCGCAGGTCATCGATGCGGTGCGGCGGGCGCAGGCGGCGGCGGCGGACCGCTATGCCGCGGAGCGCGCGGCGTACGGGGAGTCGGCGCCCGAGGGTCCGCCGCCGCCGGAACGGGGTTTGGGGGAACGGGGTTTGGGGGTTTAGTGGTTTAGGGGTTTGGAGATTCGGGG
>JACRIP010000690.1 GCA_016220045.1 Planctomycetota bacterium | reverse complement strand
GTCGTCCTCGTATCTCGTACTCGTACTCGTACTCGTACTCGAATGCCCAGGGCGTTCGAGTACGAGTCCGAGATCCGAGGACGACCGAGGCCGTGCTGCCGCCAAGGTACGCCCGCTGCGGCGACCCAGTACTCCCCGTCACGGGGGCGGCGATCGATGGGACAAGCGCGTCGGCAATACCGGACATGCGCCCCGTGCGGATGGGTGCATGTCCGTACGACCCGCAGCCGGGGAGGGCGGCTCGGGGCGCTCGCGCGTTCGTGGACGCGCCTGCGGAGGCGGTCGCCCGAGCCCGATGCGGGCGAATGCGCCTTGCGCTGTGGATCGGGCGGGCCTCGCGGGACTCCGACGCCGGTGACCTCGCGGCGCAGGCGAGGACGCCTGCGCCACAAGGGTCCCGAGCACGTCGCGGGTCGTCCGAGAAGGGCACCGGCCATTGTGGTGCAGGCGTCCTCGCCTGCACGCGAAGGGCCAACCATGACGGCCGCTGCGACCGCCGCTTCACGTGGAATCGCCGGCCGTGTGCCGCCCCCAGTGGCCCTACGGTCCGCCTGAAGGCGGAACTACAAACGAACCCAGGGGCCTAAGGATGTTGCCCGGGGCCGCGGATGGCTCGCCTGCCCCGGCGGAGCGTCGCATGGTCGTGCGACCAACCCAGCGTGCCGCGGGTCGCGCCCAGCGCGCATGCGAGCGGTTCCCGGCCGACCCGCGCCCTCCCCCTCGGGTCTTCGCCCTGCGCCGCCGCCCGGACTCCCTACTCCGCCACCGGCCGGTAGCCGACCTCCGCGTACTCCGGCGCCCGCGGACGCCACGCCCCGTCGAAATCCGGGTCCGGCGCGTCGAACACGTTCTGCCCGCGATCCAGCGCGCCCGAAAGATCGGGCAGCGCACCCCGCAGGAAACAGCCGACCACGTTCTTCCCGTCGAAGATGTCGATTTCGAACCGCCCGCCCGGCGCCGCGCCCCCCGCCCGCGCATTCTTCCAGAAGATCGAGTCCAGGTAGAGGTTCGCATCCCCCTCGTCGTCCACTCCGTTGCCGTTGTCGACAAACGTGCAGCGGATCACCCGGCAACGCGAACGCTCGAACACCGTGAGCGCGCCCGAACCGTGCTCCGCGTGGTAGCCCTTCCCGCCGCGCGCGTCCCCGACGTTCGACACGTTGCCCACGAAGAGGCAATTCTCGAAGCGCGCCGAACTGCCGATCAGCAGGTCCGCGGCCGCGCCCGTCTCGCGCGCCCGATTGTCGCGGAAGATGCAGTTCCGGAAGAGCGCCTCGCCTTCGTAGAAGCTACGGTGTTCGATCGAGACCCCGCCGCCGCAGGGCGCGGCGTAGTTGCCGGCGATCACGACCCCCTCGATCGTCGGATAGGCGCGGCCGAACAGCTTGATGCCGCCGCCGTCACTGTAGAAGAACTGGTCCTTGGCTAGGCGGGGATCGCTTGAGGACGGCTCCACGGCGCCGACCTCCTCGCTCTCGATCCGGAAGCCATTCGCCCCCGTGATCGTGAAGCCCCGCAGGCGCGTGCGGCGCGTCACCCCGTCGCCGAAGAAAACGACGTGATTCACCAGCGCCGGATAACCGGGCGCGGCGCGGTCCGCCCGCTCGGGATTGGCGGCCGTGAGCGTGACCGCGCCGACCGCCTCCAGCGTAATGCCGTCGTGGCGCGCATTGAAGTGCAGCAGCGCCTGGCGCGGTCGCGTCGGACGATACGCGCCCGCATGCACCCGCACGAGCTTGCGCAGCGGGTTCTCCGCCGCGTGATCCAGCGCCTCCTGGATGTCCTCTCCGGGGAAAACCTCATACGGCGCCCATTCGGGGCGGGCGGCGTCGACCGCAGCGGAGGGCGGGGCGGCGGCCGCGGGCGGTCCGCCCGCCGGCGCCGGCGCGTCTTGCGCGGGCTCCACGAGCTCGACCGTCGCGCCGGCCGCCAGCGGACCGGCGAGCGTCGAGCGCCGGCCGCTCGGCCAAAGAACCTCGACCGCGTCCGCCGCCGCCGCCGCGCCCAGCCCGAACCAGAGCGGCATCCGGCTCTGCGCCAGATACCCCGACTTGCCGTCGTGCGCCTTGACCTCGGACCGCCCGCCCGCGCGTACCGTCACGCGCGCGCCCAGCCCGTCCCGATTCGATACCGTCCCGCGCAGCCGCACCGCCAGCGCGCGCACCGGGCGCTGCTGCGCCAGGTCGCTCACCAGCACCTGGGGCGGCGCGTTGAACTCGTTGGTCACGACGTCGAGGTCGCCGTCGCCGTCGAGGTCGAGAATCGCCGAGGAGCGCGACGAGCGCGCGGCCCAGACCACGACCCGGCCGCTCCGGCCCGCGGCGTCCCGGTGCGCGCGATCCGCGCCCGCCGCGTCGAGGCCGAACCAGGGCTGCCCCGTCCCGGCCGCGCCCCGCGGTTCAATGCCCAGCGCGAACTCGGCATCGAGAAACCCGCGCCCGCGATTCGACAGCAGCACGGAGTTCGGGCCGTAGCGGTACGGATAGCTCATGCCCGCGGTGACGAAGAGATCCGCGAACCCGTCGGCGTTGAGGTCGCCGGCGCTCACGCCCCAGGGCCAGAAAGTCTCGGCGCCGATCTCGTCGCCGATCTCCTCCCAGCGACCGCCGCCAGCGTTGCGGAACACGGCGTTGCCGAAGAGGGAGCGATTCGCCGTGGCGAGCAGGGCCTCGGGCCACTGCATGTCGGCCTTGCGCTTCTCGCGCTCCGGGGCCTCGACCTGACTCATGTCCGAGTGCATGTCGGTGAGCAGGAGATCGAGCCGGCCGTCGGCGTCGACGTCGAGGCTCGCGGCGCCCATCGTGCCCCAGGGCGTAAGCGGGAAGAGCGCGCGGGAACGCTCGACGAAGCGCGCGCCCTTCAGGTTTTCCCAGTATTCATCGCGGCCCTGCATGTTGAGCACGTAGAGGTCGGGCCAGCCGTCCTCGTTGGCGTCGAAGGGCAGGGCGTCGCCGCACCAGGCCCTGCTGGCGAGGCCGACGGCGGCGGTGACGTCGGCGAAGCGGGCGCCGCCCTGATTGTGGAAGAGGCGGCTGGGCTCGGAGCGCTCGGCCTTGAGGTGGCCGGCGAAGGCGTCGAGGAAGCCGAGGAAGAAGCGCGGGCGCGGGCCGGCCGCGGCGGGCCAGGGATCGGCGAAGTCCTCGGCGAGCGTGCGCTCTTCGGCGCCCGTGTACTTTCCGACGTTGCAGAGGAAGAGGTCGAGCCGGCCGTCGCGGTCATAATCGAAGAAAAGGGCGGCGGAGGAGTGGCCCACGTAGGCGAGTCCGGAGGCGGCCGAGGCGTCGGCGAAGCGGCCGGCGCCGTCGTTGAGGAAGAGGGCATTGCCGCCGCGCACCGTGGTCACGTAGAGGTCGGCGTCGCCGTCGTTGTCGACGTCGGCGAAGGAGGCGGCGACGCCGAGCCGGCCGGGGAGTGCGATACCGGCGGCGGCGGTGACGTTCTCGAAGCGGCCGTCGCCCGCGTTGCGCCAGAGTTCGGAGGCGCCGGCCTGGTTGACGAAGAAGAGGTCGAGGCGGCCGTCGGCGTCGACGTCGGCGGCGGCGAGCGCGGTGCCGTGGTCGTAGTGGACCGGCTTGTAATCGCGGCCCGCGTCGTCGACGATGCGGTGGCGGAAGGCGATGCCGCTCGCGGCGCGCCGGTCGGCGAAGGAGAACCCGGTGAAGACCTGAGCGCGGGCGAGGTCGGCGCGCTGGGCGGCGGCGCGGGCGTCGAGCCACGCGGGGGCGAGGGCGTCGGGCGGGACCGCGACCTGCACGGGGTCGGCGGCCACGGCGATGCGCCCGCCGGGGGGCGGGGCGCAGGCGGCGAGCGCGGCGGCGAAGCGCTCGGGGGTTTCGACGGTGAGCGTGCCGAGCAGGTCGGGGTGGTCGAGGCCGCAGAGCGGATCGCCGAGCAGGTCATGAGTCGCGGGCGGGCCGGAGTCGAAGGTCAGCCGGAATTCCAGGTCCGGCACGGCAATCTCTTTTTTTCGCAGGTGGGGGAGGGCGAAGGTGTAGACGAAGTCGCGGCTGTGGAGGTGGAGGGTGACGCGGGTGTGGGCGGGGAGGCGGAGGTGGCGTTCGGTTTCGGGGTCGTCGGGGGTGCGGAGGCGGCCGTCGGGACCGGGGTAGCGGATGTGCCAGCGATAGTCGGCGCCGGTGATTTCGACGTCGAGGGTGGGCGGCGCGGCGGCCGCCGCGGGGGTGGGGGGCGCGCCGGGCGAGGCAGTGGGGAGCACGGCGGGCGGGGGGGCGGGGGCGGGGGTGGGGGCGGACGGGCGCAGGACGTGGGCGAGGGCGAGGGCGGCGAGGAGCGCGAGCAGCGAGATGGCGAGCGCGCGGCGCGTGGGGCACGGCGCCGCGTGGTCAGGGGCGCGCGCGGGGAGGGGTTCCGTCATGTCGGGGACTCCACGGAGGCGTGCACCGGGCGGCCGGCATGACCCGTCCTCCGTAGCCCGGCGGGCGGAGGGGGAAGGCCGGAACGATACGCGCGACTCCCGCGGGCCAATGGCCTGATAGAGCGAATCCCTGATTGCGGGGCACAGCGCGCGCGCAGCTACGTGCTTCGTTCGCAGTTCCGACTTCAGAGGCTGCAGCAAAAACTCTGATACGGGTGGTGGACCCCGCAAGACCCGCAGTCTTGTAGGGGCGGGCCTTGTGCCCGCCCCGATGGTGGCACGGCTGACCACCGATGCTGGGCCGGCCACGATGCGGCGGCCACAAGGGCCGACCCAGACGATTCTCGCCGGGTGCTGCCACGGCGATCTGCGCGACGGAACGCGCCGCCGGGATTTCCCCCACTATAGCGCGGAGGATGGGGGAGAGTCCACAGTCCTGGAAGCGGCGGCTCGGCGGCCCCCCGAACGCCGAATCGTTCTGCGGGCCGGCGGCGCGCAAGAGTCCCGCGGTGCGGTGCGCCCGCGCGCGTAACGCATGCGGTAGTCGTGGGTTGCGCGGGCCGCGCCGCCGGGCGGCACCCGGGTCGAGCGCGCGGCGGCGAGTGCGGGTCAGGCGAGCGCCTGAGCGGCAGGCGCGGCACCCGGCGTGCAACGATGCGAAGGGCGGCTCTCCATCCCGCCGCCGGGTCACGGTGCGCAGTGGGCGCGTTTTGTGCGAGGCCGCCATGGACATCGAGCCCTCTCGACCGGATCGGGAAAGCGCGCGTGCGGATTCGCCCGCCGCCGCCGCCGCCGCCGCGGGCGCGTCGCCTACCCCCGCCCCCGCCCCCGGTCTCACGCCCGCCCCGCCCCCTTCCCCCGCGACCCGCACGGCGCGCTGGCGCCGGACGCTCGGCTTTGCGATCCGCGCGCCCATCCTGGCTATCGTGTACATGATGTTCCTCCCGCTGGTCGGCTTCGCCGTGCTGGTGTGGGCGATCGCAAGGAGGGTCGATGAATACCTGCACGCCGATGCTCCTGCGCGCTGAAGCGCGGGCCGCGGGCGCGATCCTCTCGCGGGTCCGCGCCGCCGCGGCGAGCGCGCTCTTGCTGTTGGCGGCGAACCTCTGCGGCCCGAACGCTTCGGTCTGGGCGCAGCCGGCGGCGCCCGCCGCACCGGACAATACCGCGTGCCTGGAGTGCCATGACGACAAGACGGCGGTCGCCGAGTTCAAGGACGGCGCGCGCGTCTCGATCCACCTGGACGCGGCGCGCCACGGGGCCGGCGTCCACGGCCGCGCCGGGAAACGCTGCGTCGATTGCCACACCGGGTTCGACCTGGACCGGCACCCGGACCGGGAACTGACCGACCGTAGGGCCTATGCCCGATCCAGCTCCGCCCTCTGCGCGCGCTGCCACGAGTCGCAGGCGGCGGCCTTCGCTGCGGACGTCCACGCGCTCTCGGGCAAGCCGGAGGCCGCGGTCTGCACCGATTGCCATGACCCGCACTACGAGTCCGCGCGGCCGCGGCGCCTGGGCGTGGCGGAGGCGTGCGGGCGCTGTCATGTCGAAGCCCTCGCCCGCTACTCGCGCGGGGCCCACGGCGCGGCGCTGCTCGGGGGCGACAACCCCGACGTGCCGGTCTGCACCGATTGCCACGCCGCCCACGGCGCGCACGCGGTGGACAAGACCGCCGCGCGCCTGGCCGCCGCCGGCCTGTGCGGGCGCTGCCACGGCGACGCCGCGCGCATGGAGCCCTACCGCCTCTCGCCCGCCGTCATGCAGACCTACCTGCAGGACTTCCACGGCATCACCCTCTCCTACTCGCGCAAGAACGGGGCGAGCACCGGCCCGCTGACCTCCACCTGCATCGACTGCCACGGCGCCCACGACATCGCCCGCCGCGGTTCGCCCGCCTCCCTGCACGTCAAGGGCAACCTCGCCAAGGCCTGCCGCTCCTGCCATCCCGAGGCCACCGAGTCCTTCTCCGACGCCTGGCTCTCCCACTACATCCCGAGCCCGACCCGCGCCCCCCTGGTCTTCTTCGTCAAGCTCGCCTACTGGATCTTCATTCCCTTCGTCATCGGCGGCCTCGGCATCCTGGTCGTCGTGGACCTGCGCCAGGCGTGGCGCCGCCGGCGCGCGCCGCGTCCCGCGCCGGTCCCCGCGGCGCCGCCCGCCGAGCGGCCGGTCCGCCGCTTCACTCCGCTCCGGCGCCTCGAACACCTCGTGGTCATGGTCACCTTCACGCTCCTGGTCCTCACCGGCGTGCCGCAGAAGTTCGCCGACACCGGATGGGGTGAATTCCTGATCGTCACCTGCGGCGGGATGGACGCCACCCGGCTGATCCATCGCGTCTCCGGCGTGCTCTTCGCCGTCGCGGCAGCCCTCCACCTGCTCGTGAACCTCGTGCTGCTCCATCGCGGGCGCATCGCCCCGGACATGCTGGTCGGGCGCCGCGACTTCACGCATGCGGTAGATGCCGTACGTGCGGCGATCTCCGACGCCGCCGCGCCGGCGGAACCGCGCGCCGACCGCTACGATTTCCGCCAGAAATTCGAGTACTGGGGCATGCTGGCGGGAAGCTCGGTGATGATCGCCAGCGGGTTCATTTTGTACTTCCCGACGCTCCTGGCGCGCTTCCTGCCCGGGCAGGTGATCCCGGCGGCGAAGGTCGCGCACAGCTCGGAGGCGATGCTCGCCCTGTTGACGATCGTGGTGTGGCATCTCTACTGTGCCCACCTGAAGCCGGGCCTGTTCCCGGGCGACTTCTCGATCTTCAGCGGGCGCCTTTCGCGGGAGCGGATGCGCGCGGAGCATCCGCTGGAGCTGGAGCGGATCGAGGCGGCGGAGCGCGCGCGGGCCGGGGAGGGCGCGGCGCGGGATGAGCGCTCGGCCGGTGGGGCGGACGGCAAGGGCGGGTGAGTCTGGGGGGCCGGGGGGGGGACTGATCGTTAGCCACGACTCGGCGGCTGGAGACGGTACACTCGCTCCAATGGGTAAGTGTTTGGAGGTTTGTAGTACCGGGCTTAAGCCCGGGTTTGTTTGCCGGGCTTCAGCCCGGCAACCCTCGACGCGCGCGCCGGAGAGGGCCGCTCGATCCGCCTCCGGCCAGGAGTGCGCCGTGGGCAGCCGGCCTAAAGGCCGGCGACGAACCCGGGCTGAAGCCCGGTACTACGAACCAGGCCGTGCGAGCGCCAACGGGCCGCTGCGCTCCCTCAGCGCCCCGCCGGCGACAGCACGAGGACCTGGAGGCGGTAGTCGTCCGCCTGCCAGGCGGCGACGATCGGGGGTTTGCCGCCGGGTGCTGAGGCGATCACCGGAGATTTGGCGCGCTCGGCGAGCCGGCGCGGCGCGGCGCCCGGCGCCTGGTACATGAGGTCGCCGCCGCGGCCGGTGAGCCAGACTGCGTGGGCGCCTTTGGGACCGGCGGCGACCCAGCCCTGTTCGCCGGCGCCCAGCTCCTGCTCGGCCCCGCCCGGAGCGGCGAGGAAGAGCGTGCGCTCGCGGCGCCAGATCGTCACGGCCGCGCCATCGGTGCCGACGGCGATCGCCCCGCCATCCATCGGGCAGGCGTCGAGCCGCCAGGAGCCGGCCCCGAGCTTCACCGCCGGCGGCTGCGGCTTGCCATCCGGGGAACACCGGATCACGTGCATGTCGCGGCAGCCGTCCAGGAAGTTGCGGAACATGGCGAGCACGCCGCCCTTGGGGTCGACGGCGACGGACGGCTGGCAGCATTCGCAGACGTGGCCGGCGGGGGACTGGTAGAGCAGGGCGTCCTTGCCCCAGGTGGCGCCGCCGTCGGGCGAGAGCGCGGCGTAGAGATCCATCTGGCCGCGGCGCAGGTCGAGCCAGACGCTGGCGATGCGGCCGTCGGCGTTGGCGGCCGTGTGGTGGAGCCCCTCGCGGGCGGAACCGGGCTCGGCGTTGAGGCGGGTGGGGCCGCTCCAGGCGGCGCCGCGGCCGGTGGTACTCCAGGCCATGAGCTCGCCGGCCTGGCCGCGGCCCGCGGCGCCGCCGATGGCCGTCACGACGGCGCCCTGGCGCCCGGCGGCGATGCGCGGCCCGCGGCGCATGCCCAGCGCCATCGCGGGGAAGCCGCCGACGCGCGCCGGGCGGGTGTAGCTCTTGCCCCCATCTTCCGACGTGACGACCCACGCGGCATTGTCGTCGCCGTATGCCACCCAGATGTGCCCGTCGGGATCGACGGCGAGCTGCGGTTCGCGGCCGCGGCCGACATCGACCGCGGCGGGCGCCCCCGCGCGCGCCGGGCTCTGCGCCTGGGCCGCGGGCGGGAGCGCGCCGGCGAGGAGGAGGGGGAGGAGGAG
>JACRIP010000689.1 GCA_016220045.1 Planctomycetota bacterium | reverse complement strand
GGGCCGGTGGCGCGGTTGCCGAGACGACCGACGGCGCGCGCTCTCCATGAAAGCGGGCCGTCGCCATTGTGGCGCAGGCGTCCTCGCCTGCGCCGCCGGCCAAGTGATCATCGCCGAGGCTTCGGACCTACGCAAAAACGTCCGTCATCACCTTCGCCCGCGACAGCTCAGGCTTCACCCCGAACAGATGCGCCATCGTCGGGCAGATGTCGATCGACTCGTACTTGGTCTCGATCGTCTTCCCCTTCTTGAAGTCCGGGCCGATCGCGATCAGCGAGATCTTCGTCAGGTCCTCCGACGAGTCCCCGTGATCCAGCCCGTTGCGCTGGTTCAGGTCCTTGTCGCGGCCGAACTCCGGCATCACGAAGATCGCCGTCTTGTCCTTCAGGTCCGGATCCGCCTGGATCGCGTCGTAGAGCTTGCCGATCTCGTCGTCGTTGCGCCGGATCACGTCCACGTAGCCGTTGAAGGAACCGTGCGCCACGTCGGCGTTGTTGAGCGCCACGCCCAGGAAGACCGGCTTGAAGACCTTCAGGATGTTCGCGCCGATCCGCACCGACTTCGCGTCCGCGACCCCGGGTCCGGTCAGTCCCGTATCCTTCGCGGAGATCTCGTCCAGGATGAACTTCTCGATCCGCTTGACCGTCGCCGGATCGTTGGTCAGCCCCTCGCCGCTCACGCGCGAAAGCGGGCCCGGGTCCAGGCTCGCCTGGAGCTTCTCGACCAGCTTCATCTCGGCCTCGTTGCCGGTCTTCGGCCGTCCGAACTTCTCCAGGATGTCCTTGAACTCGGCGTTGAAGACGCCGTCGCCGCTGATCACGTTCGCGCCGTAGCCGGCGCCGTAGGCATCGTGGGTGCCGTAGGCGAAGTTGAGCTGCTGGTTGCCGCCGGAGGTCGACAGCCAGATCTGGTTGGCGGAGAACCGGCGCTGCTTGCGCATGTACTCGAAGATCGTCGGGTTCTTGCCGCGCTGGTTCTCGCGGATGCCCATGATCTCCGTGATGCCGGTGTAGCAGGACAGGGAAGCGCCGTAGTGGCCGACGTTCTGCGCGCGGATATTGGGCAGGATCACGCCGTCCTTGGCCATGCGCATCAGGTTGGGGACGTTGGCCGGGGTCTGGATGGTCTCGCGGCTGCGCACGCCGCCCGCCATCGAGACGAAGACCACGTGCGTGGCCTTGAAGCCGGGCGCGGGGGAGGGGGCGGCCGGCGGGCCGGCGAGCACGTTGCGCGCGGCGATCGCCGGGGCCGCGGCGAGGGCGCCCGCCGTCAGGCCTGAAAAACGCAGGAAATCACGGCGCGAGACGTTGTTGGCCATGAGCGGCGCTCCGATGGTGAGTCCGGATGCAAGCGTCCGGGATCAATAGTTCTGGTACTCGGGGCCGGTGACGATCGCCTGCAGGATCGTCTTGGTCGTGCAGGCCGGATCGCCCAGCGCCCCGACATAGGCGGCGAGCTCGCCCGCCGTCGGCTCGCGCCCCAGCAGCTTGAGGAAGGTCTGGGTCACCCACGCCTCCTTCTGGATGCGCTCCTTGGGCGGCGGCGCGACCAGGTTCGAGTCCACCACGATGCGCGCGAAGACCGCGCGCAGCGGCTGCGCGTCCGCAAGCGAGAGGAGCGCGTTGCGCACGTTGCGCAGCTCCTTGTAGCCCGGCTGCTTGTTCAGGAGATCCACGTAGAGCGTGCGCACGAAGTTCAGGTCCGACTTCGGGCGCATGGTGGCGAGGCCGGAGGCGTACTCGGGCGCCAGCAGCCAGCCCTTGACGATTTCGGTGAAGGCGCCGGGGTCGGCGCGGAAGCCCGCCGCCGCCCGCGTCAGCGCTTCCGGCGCGAGCGCGCGCCCGGTGAGCTGCTTGTGGAAGCGGCCCAGATAGCGCTCGTAGAACCCGGGCTGGCTCATCGCGATCTTCACCACGTCCGACTGGCTCTTCCCGGGCGCGCCGAAAAGCGTCTCCTCGTAGCCGTCGTACATTTTTTTGCCCGCTTCGAGGACCGGGACGTTGGCCTTCTCCTGGACCTTGAGGGCGAGAAGCTGTTCGAGGACGACCGAGACGAAGGTGTCGTTGCCCGGGTTGCGGGCGTTGAAGAACTGGCTGACCACGATCTCCTGGAGGGCGTCCTTGACCGTGATCTGGGCGTTCTGGAGGCGCGAGGGGATCGAGGTGATCTGGGTGGTGGTGGGGCGGAAGATGTCGAGCAGGAGGAAGTAGAAGAGCTCGTTCTCGTACCAGTTTTCCCAGAACTCGTAGGAGCGGAGGATGGAGTCGACGAACTCCTCGCGCGTCTGGGCGGCGGCGAGCATGAGTTCGAGGTCGGTGGGTCCGCGTCCGATGGCGTCGAAGTAGACGCGGCGGATGAAGCGGCGCGCGTCGAGGTCGATCTTGGCCTCCTGGCTGGCGCGCACGAGGAGGATCTGGTCGAGATTGAGGGCGGGGCTCTGGGGGCGGAGGGCGAGGGTGTGGGGTCCGGCTTTGAGCTGGACGCCGGCCGAGGCGGAGGGGGCGCCGCTGCGATAGTCCTCGCGGACGACGACCTCTGCGCCCTTCGCCACCACGAGATCGGTGATCTGGGGCGCGCCGCCGAGGGTGCCGAAGCCGAGGTCGCCGACGATCGCGTCGCGGAAGGTGTGCTCGCCGAGCACCGTGCCGTCGGCGGAGACGATCAACTTGCGGCCCACGAGCTCGAGTTTCAGGCGTAGGGGTTTCGCCGGATCGACCTTACAGTCGAAAGTCGCGAGGGCATCGACGCCGGCGGCGGTGCCGCCCTTCATGCCGAACCCGCCGCCCGCGCCGTCGCCGTCGTCGGGTTTCTTGCCCTGCTTGCCGGGGCGGCCGGCGCCCTGGGCCTTGGGCACGCCGATGATCACCTGGCCGCGGCCGCCGAGGACGCCGACGTACTTGAACTCGCGCGGCGAGCGGATATCGAAGAGGAAGAAGGCGTTCTGCGCCTTGAGCCCGCCGCCCCCTCCCCCCGCGCCGCCGCCGCCTGGGCGGCCAAAGCGGAGGCCGGCCTCGGCCGTGCCGGCGGTGAAGGGGACGCCGAGCGAGCAGGCGGCAAACCCGCCCTGCCCGGTCTCGGTGCAGGTGAGCGCGCCGCCCTGGACCGACCACTTGCCGGCGAGGTCCTTGCGGGCGGACGTCCGGTCCTGGAGCTGTTCGAGCACCCAGCCGCCGGCGGTGGAGAAGAGCCAGGGCATCTCCTTCCCGCCGTCGAGCGCGACGGTGCAGGAAGTGGGCGCGCCGGGCGGGACGTAGACGCGGCCCCAGAGCTGGTAGCGGCCGTCGACGGGGACGTCGAAGCGCCAGGTCGCGCGGGCGGCGTCGAGATCGCCTTCGCCGACCGCGATGAAGCCCCCGCCGCTCGCGTTCTTGTCCGGGACCTGCTCGAGCGGGCCGGCGAGCTCGGCTTCCTCGGCTTCGAGCAGGACCACGGGGATCGAGTCCACGCGGACGGTGGCGGAGTCGGGCAGGCTCTCCAGCTTGCCGTTCGACACTATCAGGGAAACGGTGTAGGCGCCGTCGGCGTCGGCGGGGAAGCTCGGGGCGGGCGCGGCCGGGTCGGAGAGGGCGGCGGCGGAGTCCTTGGGACGGGCTTCGATGGTCCAGCGGTAGGTCAGTTTGCCGCCGCGGCGGTCGGCGGACCTGCCGCCGTCGAGGCGGACCACGGCGCCGCGCTTGGCGCGCTGCGGGCCGCCGGCGTCGGCGACGGGCGGGAGGTCGGCGGCGGACTTGCCGTTGATCCAGTCCACCCAGTCGCGGTACTCGGAGGATTTCCGGTCGAAGTTGTACATCGCGCCGCCGTGCTCGAGGCCGCCCTCCTCTTTGGTGAGAACCTTGAGGAGGAAGATGGAGGTCTCGGCGTTCTTATACCGGACATACCGTAGGCAAGCCTCGTAGGCGGCGCGCGACTGGTCGGCGGTGTAATTGCCGAAGAAGTCGGGGGTGGGGAAGGCGAGGTTGCCCGCCATGCCGCCGCCGTGACATCCGGCCTGGGAGCAGGTGGACTTGACGATCGGCTCGATCTTCTCCTGGAAGAAGAGGAGGTCGGGGGCGTCGGCGGGCATCGCGTCCTGGCCGGGGGCGGGGAGGGCGAGGAGGAGGGCGAAGAGCAGCGCGGAAAGGGGGAGGAGGGCGAGGGGAAGGTGCGGGGTGCGCATGGCGAAGCCCGATTCGAAGGGGTAGTGGGTTGATGGATGGAAGCGTGCGCCCAGACGGAGCCGCGCCGCGCGCCCCGGCGGGGCGAATTCGGAGAGACGGCCTCCACTGGAGCGCGTGCGTTGAATGGTAACACGCGGGGGGAGGCAAAGTTTCGCGAAATTTGCGGCGGGATGTGGCGCAGGGGGAGAGGGGGGAGGGGCGGGGGGGGAGGCGGGCTGTACCTTGCCCACATCTCTCCGCTGGACACCGGCGCCCTAGAAGCCCTGACTCTAGCGACGATGCGGGTGTTTCCGCACTTCCTGGCTGCGGCCCCGGTCGGCCTCGAACTCGTACTCGTACTCGAATTCCCTGTGCGTTCGAGTACGAGTACGAGTACGAGATACGAGTACGATCGAGAAGACAGGTCGCCCCCGACGGTGTCCAGCAACCCCAGTTGTGGGTTAGGATCAGGGAGGCGGGGGCGGGGGCGAGATACCGCCGTCTCGGAGACAGCAGTTGTTCGATGGAATGTGGCCGCGGCGAGATATGATAGCCACCGAACCCACGGAACACACCGCGAGACGACTTTTTTTTCTGGATGGATGGCGCTCCAACCTCGGACGGCGAAGTGCGATGAAGCTGCTGGTGACGGGTGCGACGGGAAACGTGGGCGGGTGCCTCACGCGCCGGCTGGCGGCGCTCGGGCACGAGGTCACGGTGCTGGTACGCGCGCGCTCGGACCGCGGGCCCCTGGCGGGGGTGGCGGGCCTGCGCGAAGCGTTGGGAGACCTGACCGATCCGGGCGCGCTCGCCGCGGCCGTGCGCGGACAGGAGGCGGTGTTTCACGTCGCGGGGGTGGTCTCGTACTGGCGCGGGGACCGCGACCGGCAGTACCAGGGCACTGTGATAGGTACCCGCAACGTGGTCGCGGCCTGCCTGGCCGCGGGCGTGCGGCGGCTGGTGCACACCAGCTCGGCCGCGGCGATCGGCATGCCGCACCCCGGTGATCGCCCGATCGACGAGAGCTGGGCGCTGGACGATGACGCCCGCGCCGTAGCCTATTTCCGCACGAAATGGGAAGCCGAGCAGGAGGTCTGGGCCGGCGTCGCGCGCGGGCTCGACGCGACGGTGGTCAACCCGGGCGTGATCTGGGGCGCGGAAGCGCCCAAGCTCAACTCCAACCGCGTACTGCGCAGGGTGGCGGAGGGGCGACTGCCCGCCTACGTGCCGGGTGGCGTGACGGTAGTGGACATGGCGGACGTTGTCGAGGGGCACCTGCTCGCCCTCGAGAAGGGCCGGCGCGGCGAGCGCTACATCCTGGCGGCCGAATGCCTGCCCTGGCGGGCGGTTTTCGAGCAGATCTCCGTGCTGGTCGGCCGCCCGGCCCCGACTCGGGCGATTCCCCGATGGCTGCTGCTCGGCGCGGGCTTCCTGGCGGACTACTGGGGGCTGTGGGTGACCGGGCGGGCGCCCGAGGTGACGCTCGACATCGGGCGCTGCGCCGGGCGCATGCTCTACTACGACGGCGCCAAGGCGCGACGCGAACTGGGGTTCGCGCCACGCCCCTTCGACGAGACGCTGCGGCGGACGCTCGCCGGGCTGGGATAT
>JACRIP010000678.1 GCA_016220045.1 Planctomycetota bacterium | reverse complement strand
GTTGCGTCCGTCGTCTCTGTGTCTCTGTGCCTCTGTGGTTCCGTCATCGTCATGCCGAATCCGACCCGCACTCCTTCCCGACGATGCTGCTTGACATTCTGCGGCGCGAAATCTAAGATCGCCGCCTTGGATCGGGGGTCGAATCCGCCCTTCCCCGCGGCGATTCGCGCGTCCCCCCCGACTCCTTCTCCCGGTCCTCGGAGGGCGCGAATGGCCCCGGGTCTGCGGAATCCCGAGCGCATCCTGATCCTTCGCCTCAGTGCCGTAGGCGACTGCCTCCACACCCTCCCCGCCCTCCACGCCCTCCGTCGCCACTTCCCCGACGCCCACATTGCCTGGCGGGTCGAGGCCAAGGCGCGCGGCGCCGTCGAGGGCCAGCCCGGACTCGACGAGGTCATCGTCGTGGAACGCCGCGGCTGGCGCGACGCCTGGCAGGCGCGCCGGCCCGCCCAGCTCGCCGCGGCCCTCGGCCGCCACGTCGGACGGCTGCGCGCCGGCCGCTTCGACTGGGGAATCGATTTCCAGGGCAATCTCACAAGCGGCCTGCACCTCGCCGCCGCCGGCATCCCGTGCCGCATCGGCTTCGCCGCCGGCGCCTGCCGCGAAGGCAACCAGCTCTTCACCAACCACCACGTGCACCCCGGTCCCGCCCGGCAGCACCGCATCGACAAGAACCTCGCGCTCCTGCGCGGCCTCGGCCTGGCGGTGGACGGCCCGAAACTCGGCTTCGCCCTCGGCGCGGAGGCGCAGGCGCGCATCGACCCGTGGCTGGCCGCGACGCTGCCCCCGGGTGCGCGCTTCGTCGCGTTTCACCCCTCCACCAGCGCCTTCGGCGCCTACAAGCGCTGGTCGCCCGCGGCCTTCGCCCGCCTGGGCGACCTGGCGCGAGCGCGGCTCGGGGTGGAGGTGGTGGTGACCTGGGGACCGGGGGAGGAGGAGCTGGCCGCGCAGGTCGCCGGCCTGATGCAACCCGCCGGCCACGTCGCCTGCCGCACCGCCTCGCTCGGCGAACTGGGCGCCCTGCTGGCGCGCGCCGCGGCGTTCGTCGGCAGCGACTCCGCCCCGCTTCATCTCGCCGCCGCACTCGGCGTCCCGACCGTGGCCCTCTTCGGCCCCAAGGACCCGGTGATCTACGGTCCCTACCGGACACGGAGCGAGATCCTCTGGAAGGGCATTCCGTGCAGCCCGTGCCGCTATCGGCGCTGCCCGTATCCCGACTGCATGAAACTGATCACGCCGCTGGATGCCTGCGCCGGCCTGGAGCGGCTGCTGGGCGCGGGCGCAGGCGCCGGCGCGCCCGCGGGACTGGCAGGCGGCCTCGGCGCGGGCGGCGGCCGGGGGGTCGAGGCCATCGGGAGGTGCGCGTGAGCCGGCTGCGCGTGGTCGCCTTCCTGCCCGCGCGCTACGGCTCGACGCGCCTCCCCGGGAAGCCGCTCCTGGCCGAGACCGGAAAACCCCTGATCCAGCACACCTGGGAGCGGGTGCGCGCGGCGCGCACGGTCGACGACGTGGTGGTGGCGACCGACGATGAGCGGATCGCGGCCGCGGTGCGCGGCTTCGGCGGCCGGGTCGCGCTGACCGGCGCGGGCCACGCCTCGGGGACCGACCGGATCGGCGAGGCGGTGCGCGAGGTCGCGGCCGGGCTGGTCCTCAATGTCCAGGGGGACGAGCCGGAGGTCGAGCCGGCCCACGTGGACGCGCTGGTCGAGGCCATGACGGCCTCGGGCGCCCGCTACGGGACGCTTGCGACGCCGCTCCGGGACTACGGCGAATACCTGGACTCGAACCGGGTCAAGGTGACGCTCGACGCGCGCCGGGACGCGCTCTTCTTCTCGCGCGCGCCGATCCCGCACGCCGGGCGCGAGGCCTTCGCCGCGGCGGCGGGCGCGGCCGGAAGCCCGTTCTTCCGGCATCTCGGGTTGTACGCGTATACGCGGGAGTTCCTGCTCGAGTTCGTCGCGTTGCCGCCGTCCCCGCTGGAGCGGCTGGAGCGGCTCGAACAGCTCCGCGCCCTGGAGGCCGGAGTGCGCCCGCGCGTCGCGATCGTCGAGGGCGCCGCCCCCGGCATCGACACGCTCGAGGACTACCGGGCCTTCGTCGCGCGCTCGGCGCGCCGGCCCTCGTGACCCGCCGGGCTTCCCCGTTCGCGCGTCATCCAGAGAGACGACAGCAGGAGTGGACATGGCCAAGCACATCTTCGTCACCGGCGGCGTGGTCTCGTCGCTCGGCAAGGGGCTGACCTCCGCCGCGATCGGCATGCTGCTGGAGAGCCGCGGACTCAAGGTCAATCTCCAGAAGTGCGACCCCTACATCAACGTCGATCCCGGCACGATGAGCCCGTTTCAGCACGGCGAAGTCTACGTTACCGAGGACGGCGCCGAAACCGACCTCGACCTCGGGCATTACGAGCGCTTCACGCACGCCGCGCTGAACCGCGACTCGAACATCACCACCGGCAAGGTCTACAGCGCGGTGATCGCGCGCGAACGCCGCGGCGAATACCTCGGCCAGACCGTCCAGGTCATCCCGCACATCACGGACGAGATCTGCGAGGGGATCAAGCGCGTCTCGGCGGGCGTGGACGTGGTCATCACCGAGATCGGCGGCACGGTGGGCGACATCGAGGGCCTGCCCTACCTGGAGGCGGTCCGGCAATTCGGACTCGAGCTCGGCCGCGAAAACGTCCTCTACATCCATCTCACGCTCCTGCCCTTCCTGCGTGCGAGCGGCGAGCTGAAGACCAAGCCGACCCAGCAAAGCGTGAGCAAACTGCGCGAGATCGGCATCGTGCCGGACATCCTGATCTGCCGCACCGAAAAGCCCATGACCGACGAGTTGCGCAAGAAGATCTCCCTCTTCTGCAACGTGCCGCGGCACTCGGTGATCGAGGAGAAGGACGTGGACGTCTCGATCTACGAGATTCCCCTGGTGCTCGCCGAACAGGGGCTGGACGACCTGATCGTGAAACACCTCGGGTTGGCCGCGCCTGCCCGCGACCTGGCGCACTGGGAGTCGATGGTCGGAGTGCTGAAGAAGCCCGATACCACGGTCGAGGTGGCGATGGTCGGGAAGTACATCAACCTGCAGGACGCCTACAAGTCGATCTACGAGTCGCTGACGCACGGCGGGATCGCGAATCGCGCCGCCGTGAAGGTCCGCCGGGTGCAGGCCGAGGAGCTCACCGAAGCGACCGCGGAGGCGCTCCTGGGCGGCGTGCACGGGGTGCTCGTGCCCGGCGGCTTCGGCGAGCGCGGCATCGAGGGGAAGATCGAGGCCGTGCGCTTCGCCCGCACCCGGAAAGTGCCCTATTTCGGCCTGTGTCTCGGCATGCAGGTCGCGGTCGTGGAATTCGCGCGCAACGTCGTCGGCTGGCGCGACGCCCAAAGCGCGGAGTTCAGCAAAGACACGCGCCATCCGGTGATCGACCTGATGGCGAGTCAGCGCACGATCCAGAACCTGGGCGGTTCCATGCGCCTCGGCGCCTACCCTTGCAAGCTGAAGCCGGGGTCGAAGGCGGCGCGCGCGTACGGCGCCGACCTGATCCAGGAACGCCACCGGCACCGCTACGAGCTGAACAACGCCTTCCGCGAAGAGCTGGAGCGGAAGGGGTTGCGGCTCTCCGGCACGTCGCCGGACGGTTTCCTGACCGAGATGGTCGAGCTCGACGACCACCCGTGGTTCGTCGCCACCCAGTTTCACCCGGAATTCAAGTCGAAGCCGACCGAGGCGCACCCGCTGTTCCGGGAGTTCATCCGCGCCGCGATCGAGCACCAGCGCACGAAGTAGGGAGGACCGCATGTCCGACGAGCCAACCAGGCCTGCGCCGGCGGGCGACACGCCGGCCGGGAAAGCGGAAGCGAAGCCGGCCGGGGAGCCGGTAGCGAAACAGGTGGACGAGGCGTGGAAGAAGCAGGCGCAGGAGGAGAAAAAAAAGGCGGCGGAGCGGGCCCTGGAGGAGGAGGCGCGGGAGGTCCTGCCGCCCGCGAGCTTCACCTCGTTTGTCGGCAGTCTGGGGATGCAGGCGATGCTCGCGCTCGGGGTGATGGAGAATCCGATCACCAAGAAGACCGAGACCGACCTGGACCAGGCGCAGTACACGATCGATCTCCTGGAGGTCCTGAAGCAGAAGACGCGGGGAAACCTGACGAAGGAGGAGGAGGAGGCGCTGACCTCGCTGCTCTTCCAGCTCAAGATGGCGTTCGTGCAGGCGGCGAAGTAGCGTGATCGAGGGGTCGGGGTCGCCCCCGGGCATGCCGGCGCCCGCGCGGCCGGAGCCGGAGTCGACGCAGTCCGCAGCGGTCGAGCCGATCGCGGCGGCGAGTGCGGGAGGCGGAGGGTCTGCGGGGGCGTGGGCGCCGCGACCGCAGCGCGCGCATTGGCCGCTGGCGGGGCCGGCGTGCGCGTTCGCGGCGGGGGTGTGGGCGGGCGACGCCGCGGGTGTGGAGGTCGGGCCCGCGCTGGGGGCGGCGGCCGTTTGCCTGCTCGCGGCCTGGCTCGTGTGGTGGCGGGGAGCGCGGCCGATGGTGGGCGTCGGGCTCCTTTTGGCCGCGTGCGCCGCCGTTGGCGCGGCGCGGCTGGCGATCGCGCGCTCCCCCGCGGCGGACGACGTCGCGCTCACGGTCGCGGTCGGCGCCATCGTCACGCTGGACGGAACCGTGGCGAGCGATCCGGTCTGGCACGAGACGGCGAGCCGCTTCTCCGGGCGCGCCGAGGAGGCGGCGGGAGCGGGGCCGGACCGGCGCGCCTCCTTCGTGCTCGACGTGACCGCGCTCGTGGCGGGCGAGATGCGCCGGCCCGCGAGCGGACGGCTGCGCGTGTCGCTCTACGCCGATCCACCGGAAGTGGCGAGCGGCGATCGCGTGCGGGTGTCGGGCCGACTCGGCGAGCCGCCCGCCCCCCTCAATCCCGGGCAGTCGGACGCGCGCGCGGCCTTCGCCCGGCGCGGCATTCTGCGCACCCTGCGCGTCACCCACGCGGGCGCGGTGCGGCGGTTGCGGCATCGGGCGGTTGCCGTAGGAGAAGCGGCGCCCTCCCGGCCGACCGGGGCGGGGGCGGGCGCGCGAGCGGGGGCGGGAGAAGGGGCGGGGGAAGGGGCGGGGGACGGGGCGGGGGAGGCGGTGGGCACGGAGCGGGCGCCTGGGGTGACGGTGGACGCGACCGCGGAGGACTGGGCGCCGCTGGGGATCGTGGCGCGGTGGCGGCGGCGGTTGGGGGATCTCTTCGGGGAGGCGGTGCCGGGCGGGCAGGGGCCGCTCGCCGCCTGCCTGGTGCTCGGGTTTCGCGGCGGCCTGGCGCGCGATCTGGAGGACGCCTTTCAGCGCAGCGGGACGGTTCACGTGCTCGCCGTGAGCGGACTGCAAGTCGGCTTGATCGCCGCGCTGGCCTGGTACCTGCTGCGGCTTTGCCGCTGTCCGCGCCGGACCGCGCTGGTGGCGCTCCTGGCCGCGGTTTTCCTGTACGCCCTGGTCGGCGGCGGCAGCCCGGCCGTGGTGCGGGCCACGGTCATGGCGCTGGCGTTCTTCGGCGCGGAATTGGTCGGCCGGCGCGCGGAGGCGGCGAATTCGCTGGCGCTCGCGGCGCTCGTGCTCCTCGGGTGGCGACCGGAGGATCTCTGGGACCTGGGCTTCGTGCTCTCGACGGTTTCGGTCGCCGGACTGATCGGCGTCACGCCGCGCGCGTTGGCGTGGCTGGCGCCCGCGCCCGATCCGCTGGCGCGCCTCCTGGCGCCGACGGCGTGGGAGCGGGTGCGCGACGGGGCGCGCGCCTATGCGGCGGCGGGAACCGCGCTCACGCTGGGCGCGTGGGGCGCGACCTGGCCGCTGGTGGCGAATGCCTTCCATCTGGTCACGCCGGTCGTCGTTCCGGCCAACCTGATCCTGGCCCCGCTGGTCGGACTGCTCCTGGGCCTGGGGCTGCTGCTGGCCGGGGTCGGCCTGGCGGCCGGGTTGCCGGCCGCAGGCCTGGTGGGCACGGCGGTGGCCGGCGGCGCGCTCGCGCTGGAGGGCTCGGTGCGGTTCCTCGCCGCCCTGCCCGGGGCGTGGTTCGCGACTCCCGGGGTGCCGGGTCCGGCCCTGGCGCTCTACTACGGCGCTCTCCTGATCTGGTGCGCGCGGGCGCCCTCGCGGCAGGCGGTGGCGGGGCTCTGGGGGGGACTCGCGGCGGCGGCGGTGACGGCGTGGCTGCTGGGCGCGCCGGGGTCGCAGGGCGCGCCGTTCGTGGCCGGGAGCGCGCCGGCGGGCCTGCGCGTCACCTTCCTCGCGGTCGGGCACGGCTCGGCGGTACTCCTGGAATTCCCCGAGGGGGAACGCTGGCTCTACGATCTCGGGTCGCAGGGGACGTTCGACGTCGGCGCGGAGGTCGCGGCGCCGGCGGCGTGGTCGCGCGGCATCCGGCGCATCGACCGGGCGCTGATCTCGCATCCGGACGCGGACCACTACGACGGGCTGCCCGGGTTCGCCGCGCGCGTGCCGGTGAGTGAGGCGCTTACCTCACCCTGGGTCGGTGCGGCGCCGGCAGGGCGGCGCGTGCTCGCGGACCTGGCGCGTCTCGGGGTGCCGGTGCGCACGGTCGTGGCGCCGGCGGAGCTGCCGGCCGGCCGCGGCGTGGAGGTCCGGCTGCTGGGTCCGCTCGCCGGGGCGGGAGACGCGGCAGGGGTCGCGGACAACGATCTGTCGCTGGTCCTTTCCGTCGCCGCCGAGGGGGCGCGCTTCCTGCTCTGCGGCGACATCGAGGCGTCGGGCATCGCGGCGCTGACGGCGCTCGGCGAGGCGGCGCGCTGCGACGTGCTCGCGGTGCCCCATCACGGGAGTCGGGGATCGCTCGACCCGCGGCTGCTGGCGGCATGCCGGCCGCGCTTCGCGGTGATTTCCTCCGACCAGCGGTTCGTCGCCCCGGAAGTCGTTGCGGCGTGGAGCGGCACCGGCGCGCGCGTCCTCGAAACCTGGCGGGAGGGCGCGGTGACCTTCACGGTGCGGGCGGGAAAGCTGGAGGTCGAGACCTTCCGGTAGTATGCTGGCGCACGCTTGGGCGGACACAGGGGTCCGCCCCTACGCCGGGCCGCGGCGCCGCAGGCGCCGACACTTCGTTTTCCCGGAGAAGGCAACATGCTGAGATCGCTGGCGAGTCCCGGTCGGTGGATTGGACGGGTCGGCGCGGCCGCGCTGGGCGGAGTGCTCGCCCTGGCCCTCGTGGCCTGGGCTGCGGAGCCGCAGGCGCCGGCCCCGGCAGCGGAGGAACTGCACGACTACCAGGGCGTCATCCACTGCCACTCCCTGTGGTCTCACGATTCGAAGGGCACGCAGGAAGAGATCATCGCCGCCGCGGAAAAGACCGAGCTCGATTTCATCCTGATGACCGACCATCCGTCCGAGCACTCGCTCACGAAGGCGCTGCGGGGACGCCATGGCCGGACGTGGTTTCTCGCCGGGGCGGAGGTGGATCACTGGCTGGGCATCGACATGCGGCGCCGCACCCGCGGGCGCGGGGTCGCCGCCGCGCTCGGGGACTTGCTGGAGCAGGATGCGCTGGCGTTCGTGGCCCACCCCGAGGAGTTCACGGACTGGGACCTGCCGGGCTACACCGGCATGGAGATCTACAACATCCACGCGGACCTGAAGGCCGAGGACGTCTTCCGGCTGGCCTCGCGCGCGCCGCGCATCCTGTTCGACCCGACGATGGCGCTGCCCTCGATCCTGAAGGCGCCGACGCGCAACCTGAAAAAGTGGGACGAGCTGAACCAGCGGCGTCGGGTGGTGGGGATCGCGGGCAACGACTCGCATCAGAACGTGGAGATCCTGGGGCGGAAGATCGACAAGTACGAAGTCAGCTTCGGATTCGTGAACACGCACCTCCTGGCGTCCGAGCTCTCGGGGGAGGCGATCCGGGACGCGCTGGTGCGCGGCCGGGTCTACGTGGCGTTCGAGGCGTTCGGCAAGGCTCGGGGATTTACCTGTGTCGTGGAGAGCGGTGGCGAGACGGCGCGGATGGGCGAGGAGATCACGCTGGCGCCGGGAGCGCGCCTGGCCGCGCGGGCGCCGCAGGCCGGGAGCTGGCGGCTGGTGAAGGATGGGCAGATCATCGGCCAGGGCGAGGGGAACGGCTTCACGGCGCCGCTCGACGCGCCGGGGGTGTACCGGGTGGAAGTGCGGACGACGTGGCGGAAGAAGGTGTGGCCGTGGATCTACGGCAATCCGATCTTCGTGCGCGGGAGCGGGGGCAGGTAGGGGGCGGTGCCGCGCTGGGTCTGTGCGGTTCCGTTCCCATCCAGCAGGACCGGAACCGCGCGCGGGGCGTCACCGTCGGCCGTGGCCGTCGAGGACTTCGCGCACCTTGCGTGCGAGGGTGGCGGGGGTGAAGGGTTTGGCGAGGAAGGCGGGCGCCTGGGTGCCGATGCCGTGGGAGAGGATCTCCTCCTCGGTGTATCCTGAGACGTAGAGGACGGCGAGGTCGGGGCGCAACCCGAGGAGGCGTTCCGCCAGGACGGGTCCGCCGACGTGCGGCATCACGACGTCGCTCAAGAGCAGGTGGATCGGGCCGGCGTGGCGCTCGCTGAGCAACAGGGCCTCGCCCGCATTCTGTGCGGCGATCACCGTATACCCGCAGCGTTCCAGTACCTGCGCGACGAGGTTGCGGACCGGAGCCTCGTCCTCGGTGAGCAGAATGGTCTCGGTACCGCGCGGCGCCTTGATGACGGAAGTCTTCTGGCGCGCCGGCTCGATGGCGCCCTGCGCGCGCGGGAACAGGATCGTGAAGACACAGCCCTTGCCGGCTTCGCTGCGCACCGTAATCGAGCCGCCGCTCTGGTGGATAATGCCGTAGACCGTGGAGAGTCCGAGGCCGGTGCCCTGACCGGGGTCCTTGGTGGTGAAGAAGGGCTCGAAGAGATGGTTCTGGGCCGCGGGGCTGAGGCCGGACCCGGTGTCGGCGACCAGGAGGCGGACGCAGTCGCCGGCGGGATGCCCCGGCGGCGAGCGGCGGTCGCTCGGCCGAACCTCGATGGTCTCGGTCGAGAGGGTCAGCGTGCCGCCCCCCGGCATGGCGTCGCGGGCATTGACCGCCAGGTTGAGAAGGACCTGCTCGATCTGACTCAGGTCCGCCTTGATCGGGGCGGCCTGGGCTTCGAGGGCGACCACCAGGCTGACCTGCTCGCCCAGCACGCGCAGCAGGAGCCGCTCCATGTCGCGCACCGCCGCGTTCAAGTCGAGCACCACGGGGCGCAGGATCTGGCGGCGGCTGAAGGCGAGGAGTTGGCGGGTGAGGGAGGCCGCGCGTTCGCTGGCGCGGCGGATCTCCTCCACGTCCTTGCACAGCGGATCGCGTTCGCGCAGGCGCGCGAGAATCAGTTCGCTGTATCCGGTAATGGCCGTAAGGATGTTGTTGAAGTCGTGGGCGACGCCGCCGGCGAGACGGCCGAGCGCTTCCATCTTCTGCGCCTGGCGGAGCTGCTCGACGAGCTGGTCCTCGCGCTCACGGCGGCGGAAACTGTCGTAGAGGACGCCGAAAGTCTGCGCCAGCGCCTCCACGCGCGGCAGGGAGGCGGCATCGTAGCCGCCCGGGCGATTGGCGAGTCCGATCATGCCGGTCAGGTCGCCGCCGCGGAAAATCGGCACGCCGAGGAAGCACTGGAGGGCGGGGTGATGCGCGGGTACGCCGCCGGAGCGGGGATCCTCGTCCGGCGCGTTCGTCAGGACGTGGCGCCGCTCGGTGAGCACCGCGCCGAAGAGGGTCTTCATGTTGGCGAATTCGAGGTAGCCGCGCTCCCGGAATTCCCGGATAGCCTCCAGGTAGAAGACCGGAGGCACGTCCGGGTTGCCGACGATCCCCTCGTGGTCGAGGATGCGGAGGACGGGACCTTCGGCGAGGATGCCGGCGAACCCGAGGCGGCTGCCGGTTTCGGCGAGGGCGACACGCAGCAGGCGGGCGCTGGCTTCGCGCCAATCGCCGTTCTCGAGGTAGCGGGTGAGGATATCGGCCACGCCGGGCGGCGTGGTGGTGGCGCCGTGCGCCGCGGACGGCGGGGGCGCCGGGGGGACCGGGGGAGTCGGCTCCGCCGCCGAACGGCGGGGTGCAGGGCGGCCCGAACGCGGTGTGGGGGAGGGCTTCATCGGCTCAGATACGCGGGCGGGCCTGGCCGCGGAAGAGGAGGAAGAGCGCGAGCAGCAGCAAGCCCGCCCAGCCGGACGAAGCGGTCGTAGCGCCCGCCTCGAGGGCGGAGGGGGCGCCCTCGGCGCCCGCGACTAGCGCGCCGAGGAAGCACTTCTTGCTGGGCGGCGGCGGCGGCGCGTTGACCGTGAAGGTCTTCGCCACCGAATTCAGCGCGTTGCCGTGCAGGTCCTTCGGCGCGTCCTTGAAGTAGACGACGAAGGAGAACTTGCCGCTGCTCGGGTAGTTCGGGCCCGAGAGCGGAATCGGCGCGTTGTTCTTGACCTTGTAGACCGCGTCGGCGATGCCGATGCCGTAGTCCCACTGCCAGGCGAGGAGCGGAGAGCAGGTCGAAAGCGGGGCGGTGCCGACGTCGGTCGAATTGCCGGCGCCGTCCAGTCGCTTGATGTGCACCGCGTAGGGGAGGGGCATCATCGAGCCTTCGAACTTGAACTCGGCGACGACCGCGCCCGGGGGCAGCGTCGGAGTGGCGGTCGTGACGCCCGCCATGTTCACGGAGACGTTGATCTCGACCGGAACGGTCCACAGGGGATTGGTGTAGCAGCGGTATTCGTTGGGCCCGAGCGGGGCGACGTTCGGATTGCCGCCGGTGAAGCCGCCGAGCGAGAAGGCGGAGCGCTTGGTGATCAGGCCTTCCTCAGCCGCGACGATCGCCTCGGTGTGGAAGCTCGCGGGCGCGCCCGGCGCCAGCGTGCCGACGCCCTTGATCACCGGCTCGGGACCGCCGCCGAAGATGCGGGGCATGGTCGGGGTCGGGGTGCCGGCCTGGTCCTTGTAGATCAGGATCGTGGCGAGCGCGCCGCCGGCGGCGCCGTGGTCCGCCGCGTTGCTCCAGAGGTAGCGGAAGTGGACGTCGGGGTTGCCCTTGCGCACCAGCATCGTGCGCTCCCCGTCGTATTTGCCGCCGCCGCCCATGCGGCCGTCGGTGTTCTCTACGGTGTTGGCTGTATCATGCCACTTCAGGGTGGCGGAATTGAACCGGCCGTCGCCGTCCATGTCGAAGTAGAGGACGGGGCCGTCGCTGGCGCAGGAGTTGCCGTCGGCGAGGGCGGCGAGAGCGCGCTTCTCGACCGTGGCGCCGGGCTTGCCTTCGCCGAAGCAGTAGGTGCGGGTATCGCCGAAGGCGCCGGAGTCGACGGTGTAGGTGGAGGCGACGGGGATCTGGGTGGCGAGGCGGCCGACGGAGTAGTTGAAGTCGCCGTGGGCGTCGGTACCGGCTTCCATGTAGATCTTGCGGGCGAACTTCTTGCCGGGCTGATCGACGAAGTTGTAGTCGAGGAGGTTGGTGAGGAACTCATGCCACTTGCGCAGGCCGTACTGGACGCCGTGGTCCCAGCCGGAACCGCCGGCGAAGCTCGGGTGGGCGAAGGGATTGAGGACGTTGAAGTCGATGGCCTCGGGCGGGAGGGAGCCGGGTCCGCGGCCGTTCCAGACCTGGAGGCCCTTGAGGACGAACTTCTCGGTCGTGAGCGAGACGAAGCTGTGGTCGCGCTGGAGAGGGAGGAGTCCGAAGGTGCGGTTGAGGTTGAGCTCGTTCCAACCCTGGCCGGAGAAGGGGTGGGCGCAGTAGGCGAAGGAATGGGCATTGGTTGCCGGGCTGGTGGTGGCGGCGTTGCCGAGAACGGTTTCGAGGTAGAGGGGTGCGCCCTGGCCGAGGAGGACCGAGAGGTCGCTGCCGCCGTGCCAACTGCCGTCGACGTGCGCGGAGCGGTAGAGCAGCATGTGGGCGCCGATGGGCAGGGGAGCGATGGCGGTGGTATTCTGACTGAAGGCGACCTCCTCGCCGGCGGCCTCGCCGAAGATCTCGCGCATGCGGGTGAATTCGCTCTTGATCTCGCCGGTGGCGGTCAAGCTCTGGGAGACGGCGGTGGGACCGAAGGGCGGACGGCGGAGCGGGGAGTTCGGGATCGGGTCGAGGGGGGAGCCGTAGAAGGCATTGTGGTCGGTGGTGACGATGCGTTCGTAGACGTCGGTCGTGGAGTCGGTCATGCCGATGGCGTAGGCGCACTCTTTGAGCATCTGCAGCGGACCGCCGTGGTTCTTCATCGGCGCGAAGACGTCGAGGGTGTCGGTGTGGTGCCACTCGGCGATGGTGTGGAGGTGGGCGTCGAAGTAGCGGCCCTCGAGGGGGACGGCGGCGATGTCGCTGGTGCCCCAGGTCACGCGCAGCATCTTCTTGGTGGTGCCGTGGGTGGTGGGGGTCCAGACCATGATGTGGTGGTTGAAGGCCCAGTCGGCGGTGACCCAGTAGTAGCGGACGACCGGGGCGGCGGGGACGGAGGGGATGCCGAGGGAGGAGCGGGGGAAGCGCATGACGTTGTGGCGACCGCGCTGGTCGAGCGGGACGTCGCGGAAGAGGTTGGCGTCGGGGACGCCGTACTCGGTGGCGAGCGGGGCGCCGAGCTCATCCACGATGACGAGGCCGGGGAGTGCGGCGGTGGGGAGGGTGGCCATGGAGTCGGCGTAGATGAGCGTGCCGGTGGCGTCGGCGGTGGGCACGGTTTTCTGCCAGATCTTGACGTCGTCGAGCGTGAGCGCCGTGAGGGTATCGCTGGAGCCTTTGTCGGGAACGAAAATCAGGAGGGGGAGGTAGGGGCGGCCGGCGTTTACCCGATAGGGCGCGTCGGCGGCGAAATCGACGCCGCCGGACTGCTGGTACTGGGTGTGCACCGGCTTGGCGTCGGTGGAGCCGAGCATGAAGTCGTAGTAGCCGGTGGCCTCCACCGGGCGGGGCTCGTAGGCGGCGGGATGGATGCGCCCGACGAGGGAGACGGCTTCCGCGGGCGGCGGCGCGGGGATCGCCCAGGAGAAGTGGGCGGTGAAGCTGGCGCCGACGGGCAGGGAAACGGTGTAGGGCGTGCCGAACTCCGCCCCGTGGAAGGAGGCATGGAGGGTCGTGGAGGTCTCGGGGACATTCCCGAGGTTGCGGACGGTGTACCAGAAATCGATGGCGGAGGAGGAGAGGGCGGGCTCGCTGCCTCCGATGTCCACGTACTGGACTGCGTGATCGGGGGTCGTGGTGATCGTGACGGTGGCGGCGCGCAGGTTGTTCGTAAGCTCGGTTTCGCCGGGCGAGGCGGCGGCGGAGGCGGTGAAGAGGACCGCGCCGGCGGCGCCTGCGGTATAGGGGAATGACAGGAGAACGCGCTCGCCCGCGGCGAGGGTGGCGGAGAGCGGGGCGGCGGTGAGGGCGGCCCCGGCGGCGGCCGCGGAAACGGCGACGCCGGAAACGGCGGCGACGCCGACGTTCTCGACTTCGACTTCGAGCGTCGCGGACGAGCCCGGCATGGGGCGACGCGGCACGCTGGCGATGCGGGTGACGGCGACGTCCACCCCGCTGCCGGCGGCGCGGGCGAGGGCCTTGACCGCGTCGAGCTTGCCGAAGCGGAAGACCGACTTGACCGGTTCGAGCACCGGGATCGGGTTGGTGCCGTAGCGGATGGCGGCGACCACCTGGACGTTGGTGAGGGCCGGGTACTTGGACCAGACGAGCGCGGCGACGCCGCTGGTGAGCGCGGCCGCGGCCGACGTGCCGGAGACCTGGCGGTAGTAGTTGCCGGGGATGGTGGTGACCAGCTTGTGGCCGGGCGCGGCGACGGTGGTGAGCTTGGAGATATTGGTGACGTAGCCGAACTCGGCGGCATCGGTCGTCGCGGCGACGGAGACGACGTGCGGGTAGGCGGCGGGGTAGAGCGCGGCGTTGGTGTTGTCGTTGCCGACCGCGGCGACGATGAGCGCGCCGTGCGACCAGGCGTACTCGACCGCGTCGGCGAGGGCGGCGGAGCCGATGCGCGAGCCGAGGCTGACGTTGAGGACCTTGGCGCCGTGATCGACGGCGAAGAGGATGCCGGAGACCAGGTCGGAGAGGCTGGCGTTGCCCGCGGCGTCGGCGACCTTGATCGGCATGAGCTTGCAGCCCCAGGCGACGCCGGTGAGTCCGAGGCCGTCGTCGCCGCGGCCGACCAGGAGCCCGGCCATCGCGGTGCCGTGACCGGAGTCGTCCTGCGGGTCGGCGTCGCCGTTCACGAAGTCCCAGCCGCCGACCAGGTGTCCGGAGAACTCCGGATGGGCGGTGTAGACCCCGGTGTCGAGGAGGGCCATGGTCAGGGCGGGGGAGCCGGTGGTCTGCAGCCAGGCGGCGGGGATGCCGGCGCTGGTGAGGGTGGGGGCGTTCCAGGCGGCGATCGGGGAGTCGCCGGTGGTGAAGGGCGAGTGGACGTCCTCGTGAGCGATGGTGGCGACGAGGTCGGGTTCGACGCGCTCGACCCAGGGCAGGGCGGCGAGGCGGGCGGCGGCGGCGGCCGGGCGCTCGCCCGCGCGATCGGCGAGGGTCAGGAGGCGGAGGGCGGGCTCGTAGCGCAGCAGGTTGAAGCCGGCGGCGGCGCAGGCGCGTTCGAGGGCCGCGGGGTCGGCGGGCGCGCCCGCGGGGGAGAGCCTAGCGAGCAGACGATTCTCGACGACCTGGGCGCGGAAGGCGGCGCCGGCGAGGGTTACGGGATGTACCCGACCCTGGACCAGGGGCTCCGCGGGCATGGGCAGGGCGGGGTTGCGCGCGAGGGCGTGGGTGCCCACGCGATACTTGCAGCAGTCGTCGGGCGCGGCGGAAGCGGCGGGGGCGGAGCCGGTGGCCGGCTGCCCGGGTACGCCGAGCGCGCGGGGCGGCAGGGCGGCATCGCCGGGGCGCGTTCCGGCGGGCCGTGAGCCGGCGGGCGCGGTGCCGAGCGCCGCGACGAGGGCGATCAGGCAGAAACCGGAGAACAGGCCGGCGCCGAGGCCGAGATGGCGCAGGAGTCCGCGGTGCGACGACGACATCACAACGTCCCCTCGATGATGTTGGATGACCGGCAAAGGACTACAGGAAATGGAAGATGGCGTTGAGTACGATGGCCAGCAGGAACAGGCTGCCGATGACAAGGGCGGTGGTCGTGGTGGCCTGGTCGCCGAGCCCGAAGAGCCGCATGCCGCCGAGCTGGACCTGCTCGGGGTCGGCGGCGACGCGGTCGAGTTCGGCGGGGGAGAGCGCCGCGAGGCGGGTCTGGGCCTGCTGCGGCGGGAGCCCGAGGTCGCGGAAGCGATCGTGGAGGGCCGCCGCCGCGGAGGCGGAGGGCGCTTCGGAGGCGGGTGCCAGCTCGGTGGCAATCAGGTCGGCCCGGGCGGGAGCGGGGGCGGCGACGAGGGTCGCCAACAGCAGCGCCGCGGTGAGCGCAGGAGCGGCGGACCCCAGTCGCGCGCGGACGTTCCACGACATCATGATCCCCCTTCGCCGCGGGTGCTGATGGAGGGTGCGGCCGGACCCTCGTTGGGGAAGATAAGGCGAAGCAGTTTAGCGAGTTGCGGCAGGAGAGTCAAGCGGAATTCCCGCGTGAGCGCCGGCGTGCGGGTCGCTGGAAACTTGCGGCCACGAGGGAATGTGGTATCCTACCCGGTCCGTGTGCGGGCGCGCGCCGCGGAACCACGCTACCGACTCCGCCAACTCCGGGACAGTTACCATCAGGAGCCCCTCCATGACGCCTGCCGACGCCCTGAACGACATCCAACGGATGGCCCGCGAGCTGCCGGGGCGGGTAGAGCTGGGCAGCATCGGGGAAACGCTGGAGGAAGCGGAACGCGGCCTGGACCGGGCGGATGCCGGAGTACGTGAACTGCGCGAGCGCGGATACTCCTATGACGGCGGGCTGGAGGCCGATCTCGCCCACGCGCGCAACGACCTGATCGGAGCGCGGCCGCAAGTGCAGGCGGCGTGGATGCGCGCGCGGCAGGAGGCGGCGTATCGGCTGCAGCCGCTGCTCGGGGCGGCGGCGGGCGCGCCGGCGCTGGCGGCGATGGCGGCTCCCCTCCCGCCGCCGGCCGTGCCGGGGCAGCCGGGCGCGCCGGCGCCGGAGGCTCCGCCCCAGTTGGTGGCGCTGCGCGCCGAGTTGGAGCGCCTGGGCTCCGATCTCCAAAGCGCCGCCTACGCGTGCGAGAAGCCGCTTGCCCCGGCGACGGAGCGGCTGGGGAAGGTACGGAGCCGGATCGAGGTCATTGCCGGCGTGTTGAAGCTGGCGGAGGAGCATGGGCTGCAGACGGCGGCCGGCGAGGGCCTGGTAAATGCCGTGAAGGCCACCTGGCTGCAGGACGCGCACAAGCTGGAAGGCGCCCTGTTCCTCACCGATCAGCGCGTGGCCTTCTCCTGGGCGGAGGAGGTGATCGTCGAGAAGGGGTGGATCTTCAACAAGACGAAGAAGGTGTACCAGCTCAAGGTGAACCAACCGTTGGCGAGCCTGACGCAGGCGACCTCTTCGGAGAAGGGGCTGGTGTTCAAGGACGAGTTGCTGGATCTGACCTTTACGAGCGGGCCCGTGATCAAGCTGAAGCTGGGGGCGGATTCGGACGGATGGAAGGCGGGGATCTTGCGGGCGAAATCGGGCGACGTGAGAAAGCAGCGAGTCGGGCAGGTGGCGATTCCGGCGCGGGTGGCCGCCCCGCCGGCGCCCCCGAGGGCGCCGTCGCCGTTGATGCCGCCGGCCCCGTCCGCGGCCGCATTCCCGGGGATGCCTGTCATGCCCGCGATGCCCGCGATGCCGGGGGCTCCGAGTGCGGCGAGCTATCCCGGGATGCCGCCGGGAGCTCCCGTACGTACCGTACCCGGGGGAGCGGCGCCGTTCGGGATCGGCGGGGGTGGGCCTGGTGTGGGGGGGTATCCGGGCGCCCCGGCAGTACCCGGTGGATACCCGATGCCTGGGGCCGCGCCGGGCTGGGGTGGAGCGGCGTCGCCGGGGCTGCCGGGAGCACCGGGCTGGCCGGGCGTGCCGGTACCGGGGGCCGCGCCGATGACCGGGTATCCGGGCGGCGCGCCGCCGGGCTATCCCCTGCCGGGGGGGCAGGCGCCGGGCATGGTCCTGCCGGGCGCGGCGCCCGGCATGCCCGCTCCGCTCCAGCCGCTCCGCTTGGGGCCGGCCCAGCCGGGGTTGCCGACGATTCCGGGGACGCTGATGCCTTACGGTGCGCAGGGGCTGCAAGCGGTGATGTGTGGGGCCTGCGGGGCGCCCCTGATCGCGCCGCCGCAGCGCGGCGTCAACCTCCAGTGTCCGCATTGCCGCGGCGTCGGGTCGGTCTAGCGGGTGGCGGGTCGGGCCGCGCATTCCGCGGGTGCATGACCGTAGGTGCAGGCCCGGTCGCGACCCCGGTGGCTCGCGACAAGACGGGAACACGAAGGGCCACGAAGCGGGAACCACGAAGTGCCACGAAAGGGGCCGGGACGGGCCGCGCGGCCTGGGAGTGCCGAGTCGCGATTCGGCAGCGACTCGCGCGGC
>JACRIP010000679.1 GCA_016220045.1 Planctomycetota bacterium | reverse complement strand
TTCCCTGCGCGCGGTCGCCGCCGATCCGGCGCCGGGCGCGCGACGGCGCATCCTGCTCGGCCTGGTCGGGCGCCTGCACGACGGCCAGGCGTGGGTGCGCGTCGCGGGCGCGGAGGCGGGCGACGGCGGTCCCGCCCCCGGGAGCGGGCGCCGGCCGGTGGCAGCTCGGCGCACCCTGGAACCGGGAATCGAATACGTCCGGCTGGAGCGGATGGACGCGGCGGGAGTCTACATGCTCCTGCCGGACCTGCGCGCAGCGCGCGGCGTCGTCTTCGACCTACGGGACTGCACCGAGGCGCCGGAGGAGGTGCCGGCGCATCTGATCGACGCGCCGGTTTCGTTGTGCCGGCTGGAGCGGCCGGTCGTCGGCCATCCGGATCCCGCGCGTGCGACCTGGTCGGAGGTCGAGCGTCGGCTCCTGCCGGCCACGCCGCGGATTTCCGCGCCGGTCGTTTTCCTGGCCGCCGGCGGCACGCGCGGCGCGGCCGAGCTTCTGCTGGCGGTGGTCCGCGATGCGCATCTCGGCACGATCGTCGGCGCGACGAGTGCCGGGGCCTGCGGCGACCTGCTGCAGGTCGCGCTTCCCGGCGACGCGGTAATCGGCTTCACCGGCCTGCGCGTCACCGCCCTCGACGGGAGCCCGATCATCGGGCGGGGGATTGATCCGGACGTGCCGGTCGCTCCGACGCCGACCGGGGCGGGAGAAGGGGCGGACGCGGCCCTCGCGGCGGCGCTGGCGCTCCTGCGCGACCGGAAATGACGAGTGCCCGGCCCGCGCGCGCGGCCGCTGCGCAACGGCTTCTCCTTGACCGGCGGCGCTCGCAAAGCTACTAGAGGATTTTGAGTTTGACGCCGGGGCAAGCGGCGTCCCTGTCGAGTTGCGATCGCGAGCTGGAGGAGATCTGCCGTGGGTTCACGTCTGATGCTGTGGCTGGCGGGGGTCGCCACCCTGGCGCTCTTGGTGGTTGGGTTCTGGGACGAGGTCGGGGCGCGCGCGCTCGATGCGCTGCCGCGCCGCGACTGGGGGCACATGCCCTACCACATCGGGACGCTCACGCCGGTGACGGCGAGCGGCCGGACGACCTGGTGCCTGGTACCGGAGAACGGCGGCGCCGGGATCGCGATGACGTTCACCGAAGAGCATGACTGGAGCGTGTCCGCGGAGGAGAATCCGCGCTTGTGCGTCTGGGGCGTGTGGCTGGATGCGCCGGCGGGGAGCGGGGCGGCGGACGCGCAGTTTGCGGCCGTGCACGTGGCCCGCCTGCCGGATTGGCCGGGTCGGTTCCATCGTGCGCTGCGGGAAACCTACTCGCCGGCGACGCTGCTCCTGCTGGGCATCCTGCTTGCCGGGCCGGGCCTGCTGGCGTTCGTCGCGGCGCTCTTGCTGCTCGAACGGGACGAGCGGGCGGGACGCGCGCCCTCGCGGACGGCGCGCGGCGCCCTGCTGGTCGGGACCGTCTGCCTGCTGGCGGCCGCCGGGGTTCTCCTGGTTTCGCCGAGCACGCTGCGCCCCGACGAGGACGCTCCGCCGTGTACCCGCAATCACGTCGGCGCCGTGGTGCTGGTCGCGCTCGGGGCCTGCCTGGTGTCCGCGCGCCGGCTCGCGGCTCCGCCCGCGGGCGGGGCGCGGTCGGGCGCCGTCGCGTCGGGGTCGAATCCGCCCGTAGCGTAGGAGGAATCCCTGATGCTCGGCCCCCGCCGGTCCGGGAGCTTCACCGCGGCCCGCCGCCTGTGGACGGTCGCGGTCGCTGCCTTCGTCGCCCTGCTGCCGCTCGCCCTCGCGCTCCTGCCGGGCCTGCTGCCCAGCGCCCCCCAGGCCGGCGCGGCCGATCTGCCCGCGTACTTCTCGGCCCAAGACGACAGCTATGCCTGGGAGCGGGCGGGCGCCTACGACACGCCGACCGGAGTGCACGTCGTCGTGCTCCGCCTTACCTCTCAGACCTGGCAGGGCATCCGCTGGCAGCATTGGCTCACGCTCCTGCGCCCCGCCGAACTGCGCCACCCGGAGCATGCGCTGCTGGTCATCTCAGGTGGTAGCCTGAAGAAGGACCCGCCGCTTGTCCCGGGCAAGGAACTCCTCGGCCTCGCCGAGGTCGCGCGCTCGGTCGGCACGCGCGTCTGCATCCTCGGGCAGGTGCCGAACCAGCCGCTCTTCGACAACCTCAAAGAGGACAACCTGATCGCCTTCACCTTCGCCAAGTACTTCGAGACCGGCGACGCGACCTGGCCCTGCCTCCTGCCCATGACGCGCAGCGCCGTGCGGGCGATGGATGCGGCGCAGGAGTTCGCGGCGCAGGAGGGCGGGCCGCGGCCGGAGAAGTTCTTCGTCACCGGCGCCTCCAAGCGCGGCTGGACCACCTGGCTGACCGCGGCCGCCGACGCGCGCGTGTCCGGTATCGCACCGATGGTCATCGACACCCTGAATTTCGCGCGCCAGATGCCGCTCTCGCGGCTGAGCTTCGGGGGCTATTCGGAGCAGATCGAGGAGTATACGAAGCGCGGCATCCAGGACCGCTTCGAGGAGCCCGCGGGACGGCGCCTGCTCGAGCTGGTGGACCCCTACTCCTACCGCGATCGCCTGACCATGCCCAAGCTCATCCTCCTCGGCACCAACGACCGCTACTGGCCGGTGGACGCGGCGCGCATGTACTTCGACGACCTGCCGGGCGAGAAGTACCTCTCGTACCTGCCGAACGCGGGACATGGGCTCGGTCCGCAGGTCGTGCCGATGATCGCGAGCTTCTACGCGATGGTGATCGGGGGCGTGCCGCGGCCGCGCTTCTCCTGGCGCACGGCGGAGGCCGACGGCGCGCGCGTGGCGACCGTGGAGGCGGGGGAGGCCCCGGCGTCGGCGGAGTTGTGGCGCGCCGTGTCGAGCGACCGGGATTTCCGGGACGAACGGTGGACCGGCGCGGCGCTGACCGCCGAGCCGAGCGCGGCGGGTGAGGGGGCGGGTGAGGGGGCGGGCGGAGGGGCGGCCGGAGCGCGGTTCGTCGCGCGCGTGCCGCTGCCGACGCAGGGATTCGCGGCCTGGCACGTCACGCTAGGCTGGAAGAGCGCGCTCGGCGTGGAACTGCGGCTGAGCACGCCGGTCGAAGTGCTCGGGGGAACGCCGGAGGATGCGGGCGCAGGCGGGGAGGGTGGCGGAGTC
>JACRIP010000682.1 GCA_016220045.1 Planctomycetota bacterium | reverse complement strand
TTTGGCGTAGGGGCGGACCCCCGTGTCCGCCCCGTCGGCTCGCCGATTCTGCCTATCGGACACCTTTTGCGACAGCCTCTTCAGGCGGAACGATGGGCCAATTGCCCTCCGTCTTCGGCGTACGCTCCGCCTGAAGGCGGAACTACGAACGGACGAGCCTTCCGAGCAGCATTCCGCGGCATGGCGACCCTGCTTGCACGATCGCGATTAGCGTTGTAGTGCTAGTCACGCGCTTACCTCCGGCCTGCGGCACGGCGCGTGCAAAAGCAGGCTCCGGAGGCGGTGTCCTGCACGTTTCTTTCAATCCGCCTCGCGGTTTCTTTCAGTCGGGCTTCTGCGAGAGCGAGGGTGCCATGGAACTGCGCTGTCCCGCCTGCGCGCGCGAACTTGAGCTTCCGACCACCGGGCCGGAGCGTCAGTTCCGCTGCCCGCACTGCGGCGCCATCGTCGACCGCGGCAAGGTCGGGACCCTGCGCTACGACCAGGAACCGGTCCCGCCCCTCTCCCCGCCCCCCGCTCCGCCGGCGCCGGCCGAGCCCGCCCCCGCCCCCTCCCCAGGGGTTCCCCCGAGCGACGGCGCCGCCCGCGCACGCGAGCTCCTGCGCCGCGACCTGCCGCTGGAGCCCGGCCTGCCGATCGGACCCTACCGCATCCTCGAGTTCGTCGGGCGCGGCGGCATGGGCGCCGTCTACAAGGCCCTACAGCCCCACCTCGAACGCGTCGTCGCCCTCAAGGTTCTCCCCTACGTCCTGGCGCGCGATCCGAATTTCGTGACGCGCTTCAATCGCGAAGCGCGCACGCTCGCCAACCTCTCCCACCCGAACATCGTCACCATCTTCGACATGGGCGTGGCCGACGGCGTCTACTACTTCGTCATGGAGTACGTGGACGGGGTCACGCTGCGGCACGTGCTGCGCGAGCGCAAGCTGACGCCGATGGAAGGGCTGCGCATCGTGCCCCAGCTTTGCGATGCGCTCGAGTACGCGCACAGCGAAGGCGTGATCC
This sequence comes from Planctomycetota bacterium, assembly GCA_016220045.1. Classification (GTDB taxonomy): domain Bacteria; phylum Planctomycetota; class MHYJ01; order WSZJ01; family JACPWG01; genus JACRIP01. The sequence continues at coordinate 1,903 of JACRIP010000682.1, read as the reverse complement.
ACCGCGACATCAAGCCCGAAAACATCCTTATGGACCGCAAGGGCCGGGTGCGCATCGCGGACTTCGGGCTCGCGCGCATCATCAAGGGGGACGACGCCCAGGAACCGGTGACGCGCAGCAACACGGTGATGGGCACGCTGGAGTACATGGCGCCGGAGCAGCGCGAGTCGGCGAAGCACGTGGACCATCGCGCCGACATCTACTCGCTGGGCGTGGTGCTCTACGAGATGCTGACGGGAGAGCTGCCGGTGGGGCGGTGGGAACCGCCGAGCCGGCGCGCGCGGGTCGACGTCCGGGTGGACGACATGGTCGGGAAAAGCCTGGAGCGCGACCCGGCGCGGCGCTACCAGCGCGCCAGCCACCTGGGGACCGATATCGAGTCGCTGACGCCGCTGCCCGTGGGCGCGGAGGCGCTGGCGTCGCTCGCGGCCTGGACCTCGCGGCACCTCGCGGGGGACGGCTTCCGCGCCCTGGGCGCGCTCGACCTGCCGCGGCTGCGGCTCGACGCGGTGCTCCAGCGTCTCGAGATTCCCTTCGGCGCGACCGTGCCGGGCGGCGAGCTGGTGCGCTACGTGGCGCTCTTCGGCTGGCCGGCCGACCGGCGGCTGGATCCGGCGAATCTCCAGTCCGCGCTGCTCGAAGCGAGCGAAGGGCTCGCGGCGCGCTGGCACGGCGAGGGCGTGAAGGCGCCGGGCGCGCTGGCGACCATCCACTGCGTGATCGCGGCCAACGAATCCCTGCCCTCGGGCGTGACGCCGCTGTCCCTGCCGGCGACCGGGCCGGCCCCCTCCGGCGGCGGAGCAGGCGGGGGAGTGGGCGCGAACCGGCTCGGCGGCGTCTACCACGTGGACCTGTCCGCGCGGACCTTCGCCCAGGTTCCGTGTACGATGGGGGAGTCACCTGAATTGCGCGCGCTGGCGGAGAGCCTTGAGACCTGCCTGCGCGGCTTCCTCGCCGATCCGCACTCCGGCCGGGACGCGTTCGCGTCGCCGCCGCCGTCGGCTGCCGCCGCCCCAGGAGCCGGAGCCGCGGGCACCCGCCGGGCCGCGGACGGGATGAGGCGTGTACCGGAGGCGCGTGCCGAAGCCGCCGGCGCCGCGGCAGCCGGCTACGCCGTCGCGGCTGGTGGCGGCGCCTGGGTCGGCGGCGCGTCGCCCGCGCCCGACCCGCACGCGCCCACGCTGCTGGCCGACCGTCCCCTGCCCCCCGCCCTGGAGGCGCGCCAGGCGCGCTCCGGCGGCCTTTTCGCCTTCGCCCTGCCGAGCGCCGCACTCTTCTTCTTCGAGTCTCCCGGGGTACGGGAAACTCTCTACCTCTACCTGGGTGCGATCTGGGGCGCGCTGCGCTTTCTCTCCGCGCGCTCCACCCTGCGCCTGCTGCACCAGCGGGGGCTGCCGGGGATCGAGGCGGCCCTCTGGGGCATGGCCCTGGCCCTTTTCTTCCCGGTCCTCGCCCTGCTCGTCCACGCCACCGGCGTGCCCGACCAGGTGCTGTGGCTGCGCCAGGCCGGCGCCGCATCCCTCCTGCTCTGGTTGGGCGTGCTCGGCCATCTCGCCCTGGTCCCGCTCGTCCGCTTCCCCGCGCTCGGCGCACTGCGTCCCTACCAGAACAAGATCCTCTGGGCCGGCCTCCTGATGACCAGCCTCCTGGTTCCCGTGCTGATCGGCGTCCTGCCCTTGGACCGGTCCGTGCTCGACGCCGCGACGATCCTCTGGCGGGCGGTGACCGTGTGCCTCATCAGCCTGCCCTTCGCGGTCGCCTACTGCTTCTTCGTGATCGGCCGCCGCCGGCCCGCCGACCTCCTGTCCCTGATTTCCGGTGCGGATGCCGAACCGGCGTCGGCGCCCACGACCCTGCCCGCCGCGGCCGCTCCGGTCGCGACGGCGGCGGCCGGACTCTCCGG
>JACRIP010000692.1 GCA_016220045.1 Planctomycetota bacterium | reverse complement strand
GGGCGCCTCGCGCGCGGCGGTGCTCACCCGCGCCGCGACGCACCAGTCCCTCGAACGCTGGGACGACCTGGTCGGCCTCTGCGATGAATACCTGAAGAGCACGACCGACGGGGACGCGGAGGTCGAGGCCCTGCTCACGCGCGGAAAGTACCAGCAGATGCTCAAGCGGGCCAAGGAGCACGAGAGCGTGCGCGATTGGACGCGCGCCGGCGACGCCTACGCCGCCTGCGCGCCCTTCGCCGCCCCGGAGGAGAAGAAGGCGATCGACGAGAAGGTCCTGTACTGCCGCAAGAAGAAGATGTTCTCGACCGAAGCGACCTCGGTCCTGCGCATTCCTCCCGGCACCAGCCCGACCGGCGTGGCCCGCGCGCTCACCACGAGCGGCATCGGGACCGCCCGCCCCACGCCGACCGCGGGCTCCGGCACGACCCCGACCGCGGAGGCCCTGAGCCCCGCGACCCCGCATCCCGTGGCCGCCCCGGCGGCGGCGGTCGCCGCGACCACGGCCACGCCCACGCCCACCGCCCTGGAGCGCGCGCGCGACACCGCGTCGCAGATTCGCGCCACCTTCGTCTCGAAGGAAATCCCGTTCACCACGGCGATCTACGGCTGCGAACTGAATCCGGCCTTCACCCTGCTCGCGACCGCCTGCGAGTCGCCGCAGGTGACCGTGCATTCGGTGCCGGTGGGCAGCGTGGTGCGTGCGCTCGACGTCGAAGGCCCGACGCGCGCGGTGGGCTTTTCGGCCGACGGGAAGTACCTGGCGGCGGGCGGCGAGGACGGCACGGCGCGCATCTGGGAGACTGCCGGCTGGAGCCCGGTCGCGCGCATCCATGCGCACCACGGCCGGATCATCTACCTGGCCTTCCTCCCCGAGTCGGGCGCGCTCCTGACGGCGGGCGCCGACGGGCAGATCAAGCTCTGGCGGCTCGCGTCGCCCGACGCGCCGGTCACGTCGATGCGCGGGCACAAGAGCGCCATCGTCCAGATCCGGCTTTCCCCCGACGGCAAGGTGCTGGCGGAGGCGCGCGAGGACCACGCCGTGCGCCTCTGGGACCCGGCCACGGGCACCACGCTGGCCGCGCTGCCCGCGCACAAGGACAAGGTGTCGGCCCTCGCCTTCTCCGCGAACGGCAAGCTGCTGGCCTCCGCGAGCTGGGACCGGACCATCGCCCTCTGGGACCTCAAGTCCCGCTCGCGCTGGCGCGAGCTCTCGGGCTTCTCGGGAGGCGTGCTGAGCGCCGCCTTCTCCCCCGACTCGCGCCTGCTCGCGGCCGGCGGCTGGGACCGCCCGATCCGCGTCTGGGAACTCGACGGCTCGCTCCCGCCCGGCAACCTGGTCGGCCACCAGGCGCGCATCGGCTGGGTCGGGTTTTCGCCCGATGGCGGCGCGCTCGCCTCCGCCTCCGACGACGGCACCGTCCGCCTCTGGTCCGCCGCCGACCGCCGCGAGCTCGAATCCGTGCGCGGCAAGGACCGCTCCTACCTCCAGCTCCGCTTTACCGCCGACGGCCGCTACGTCGTCGCCCAGTCCTCGGAAAACAAGATCGCCATCTTCACGCTCAAGCGCAGAAGCTGACCCACCTCGGACCGCCAGAGAGAAACGGAGACCACCATGCCGACCATTGCTCGGGTGATCGCCCGAGAGATCCTCGATTCCCGCGGCAACCCGACGGTCGAAGCCGAAGTCCACCTTGCGGACGGGAGCGTCGGCCGGGCCGCGGTTCCGTCCGGGGCCTCGACGGGCGAGCACGAAGCGCTGGAGCTGCGCGACGGCGACGCCGAGCGGTTCGACGGCAAGGGCGTGGCCAAGGCCGTGCGCAACGTCGTCGAAGAGATCGCGCCCAAGCTGGTCGGCCGCGAGGCGGTCGAACAGGCCCTGATCGACCGGCTGCTCCTGGCGCTCGACGGCACCGACAACAAGAGCAAGCTGGGCGCGAATGCGCTGCTCGCGGTCAGCCTGGCGACCGCCCGGGCGGCGGCGGCGGCCGTCCGGCTGCCCCTCTACCGCTACCTCGGCGGCGTCTCGGCGCGCACCCTGCCGGTGCCCTTCATGAACGTGCTGAACGGCGGCGCGCACGCGGACAACAACGTGGACGTCCAGGAGTACATGATCGTCCCGGTCGGCGCCAACCGCTTCTCCGAGGCGCTGCGCATGGGCGTCGAGACTTTCCACGCGCTCAAGAAGGTGCTGAGGAGCCGCGGCGCCTCGACCGCGGTCGGCGACGAGGGCGGGTTCGCGCCCAACCTGAAGTCGAACACCGAGGCCTTCGACCTCCTGGTCGAGGCGATCGCCAAGGCCGGCTACGAGCCGGGCGAGGAGATCCTGCTCGCGGTGGACGTCGCCGCCTCGGAGTTCTACAAGGACGGCAAGTACGTGTTCCTGAAGTCCGACAAGTCGACGCGCACGTCGAGCGAGATGGTCGCGATGTACGCGGAGTGGCTGGACAAGTACCCGATCGCCTCGATCGAGGACGGCCTCGATCAGAACGACTGGGACGGCTGGACCAACCTCACGCGCGAGCTGGGCGAGAAGGCGCAGCTCGTGGGCGACGATCTCTTCGTGACCAACACCGACCGCATCTACAAGGGGATCGACGAGGGCGTGGCCAACTCGATCCTGATCAAGGTCAACCAGATCGGGACGCTTTCCGAGACGCTCGAAGCGATCGAAATGGGCAAGGCGGCGGGCTACACCACGATGATCTCCCATCGCTCAGGAGAGACCGAGGACCCCTTCATTGCCGACCTCGCGGTGGCCGCCAATGCCGGGATGATCAAGACCGGCTCCGCCTCCCGCTCCGAGCGGGTCGCGAAGTACAACCAGCTCCTGCGCATCGAGGAGGAACTCGGCACCTCCGCGCTGTTTCTCGGCAGCGAGGCGTTCACCTCCTGGGCCGGGATCTAGGTTTGGGGGGACGAGGTTTGGGGGTTTGGGAGTTTAGAAGTTTGGAGGGACGAGGTTTGGGGGTTTGGGAGTTTTGAAGTTTTGGGGTCATGGAGAATGCTGTGGGACGTGGGTGCCTGCGGACCGGGCGCGAGCGGCTGGACCCGGTGCAGAAGCGCTTCGCCTCGTGAGTAACGGCGCGACGGCCTCGCCGCCGACTCCAAACCGCCAAACTTCAAACTTCCAAACTTGACGCCGGCTTCCCCACGGTCGCCGCGCCCTACCACCCACCAGGGGATCCGAATGCCGCGCCCGCCCGTCGTCCTCGCGATCCTCGATGGCTACGGCATCAACCCGAGGACCGAGGCCAACGCGATCGCGCTGGCCCAGGCGCCCTGCCTGCGCCGCATCGCCGACGAGTGGCCGGGCACGAGCTTGGAGGCCAGCGGCCGCTCCGTCGGCCTGCCCGGCGGCCTGATGGGCAATTCCGAGGTCGGCCACCTCAACCTCGGCGCCGGCCGCGTCGTCTGGCAGGACATCACCCGCATCGACCGCGCCATCGAAGACGGCTCCTACTTCGCCAACCCCGCCTTCCTCCACGCCGCCGAAAACGCCCAGGCCCTCCACCTGATGGGGCTGGTATCGGACGGGGGCGTCCACACCGCCGAGCGCCACTACCTGGCACTGCTCGAGTTCGCGCGACGGCGCGGCTGCGCACGCGACCAGGTCCTGGTCCACGCCTTCCTCGACGGCCGCGACACGCCGAATACCAGCGGCGCGGGCTGGCTCGCGACCCTGCTCGCAGCCATGGAGCGCACCGGCGTCGGCCGGCTCGCGACGATCATCGGCCGCTACTACGCGATGGACCGCGACCAGCGCTGGGAGCGCGTGCAGATCGCCTATGACGCGCTGACCGGCGACGGCGGCGAGCTCGCCGTGGATCCGCTCGCCGCCCTGCGCGCCGCCTACGCCCGCGGCGAAACCGACGAATTCGTCAAGCCGATCCGGCTCGCGCCCGCGCCCGGCGCCGCCCCCTGGCGTCGCGTCGCGGACGGCGACGGCGTCATCTTCTTCAACTTCCGCGCCGACCGCGGTCGCGAGCTCACCCGCGCCTTCACCGACGACGCCCTCGCCGCACTCCCCCGCCGCGTCCGCCCGCGCGTCGCCTGGACCACCATGACGCGCTACGACGAATCCTTCCGCTGCCCCGCCGCGTTCGCACCCCAGGTACTTACCCGACTCTTCGCCGACCTCCTGGCCGAGCACGGGCTGCGGCAGCTCCGCACCGCGGAGACCGAGAAATACGCCCACGTCACCTACTTCTTCAACGGCGGCGAGGAGCAGGCATGGCCGGGCGAGGAGCGTGCGCTCGTGCCTTCGCCAAAAGTCGCGACCTACGACCTGCAGCCGGAGATGAGCGCGGCGGCGGTCTGCGACGGGGTGGTCGCGGCGCTCGCCGCCGCCCGGCACGACGTCATCGTGGTCAACTTCGCCAACCCCGACATGGTCGGCCATACGGGCATGCTGCCGGCGGCGATCCGGGCGGTCGAGGTGGTGGATGGGTGCATCGGGCGCATCCAGGAGGCCGTGGCGCGGCGCGGCGGCGCGCTCCTGATCACCGCGGACCACGGCAACTGCGAGCAGATGATCGACTACGCGACCGGCGCGCCCCACACCTACCATACGGCCAATCCGGTGCCCTGCCACCTGGTCTCCCCGGCACACCGCGGCGCCGCCCTCCGCCCGGGCGGCGGACTGCGCGACGTCGCCCCCACTCTGCTCCACCTCCTCGACCTCCCCGCTCCGGCGGAGATGGAGGGCCGGTCGCTCCTGCTGCCGGGCGACCCGGGGGGAGAGTAGTGCAGGGCTGCCCGGGGAATGGAGTACGGACGGAACCACAGAGACACAGAGGCACAGAGACGACGACGGGAACGAGGAGGGGCCGTTCCGCGTTACCGAGATGCGGGTCGGTCTTCCCGCGGCGGCGCGGAACGGCCTC
>JACRIP010000675.1 GCA_016220045.1 Planctomycetota bacterium | reverse complement strand
GGGCCCGCCGGCGGTGTCAGGTCCGGGGCGGGCCGAACGGAACGGGGAAGAGATTATAGGCGGGAGGGGGGGAGGGGGCAAGAAGAAACAATCGCGCGCCGGGCCCGCAGGATGGGGCGGCCCATTTCGCACTCCGCCTACGGCCGCGGCGGCTCCGGGGCGCGCGCCGCCATCGCCGACATGCCCGGAATCCCCGCTGCGCCCGCCGCACCCGCCGCACCCGCCGCGCCGACGGCGGCCGTGGTCACCGAGCCGGCCGCATCCCCCTCCTCGAAGTCCTCCGGTTCGTCCCCGAGCGCCGCCGGCCGGTAGCCGGGGAGCTTGGAGCGCTCCAGCTCGTCATGGAAGGCCGCCAGCACGCGCGCCTGCAGCGCCTCGCGATAGGCGGCATGGATCGGGTGGGCGACGTCCGCGTGCAGCCGCGGCCGGCCGCGCCCGTCCTTCGGCGCCCGCTCCGCCGGCAGCCCCGCGCCGCAGTCGTTGCAGAACCGCGCCTGCAGATGGTTCTTCCCGCCGCAGCGCGCACAACGGTCGGTCAGCTTGCGCGACGGCATCGCCACGAACTGACCCTTGGCCCCGTCGATCACCTTGAGATCATGGATGGCGAGGGAATTGTCGAAGGTCGCGCTGCAGAGCGCCCGCAGCTTGTCGTTTCGCCGTCCCATCAGCCGGACCCGGATCTCCGTGATCTCCATGGCGCATCCTTCCCCACGAGCAAGGACGGCGCGCCCGGACCCGGCCCACCCGCTCAGGCAAATCCCTGAACGCGGAAGACCCGGCCAAGACCCCGGCGCGCGGTTTCCTGCTCTCGCCGCACCGCCTCCTCGGCGGAACGACAGAGCCCGAAAATGGCGGACCCGCTGCCGGTGGTCAGGACGCCCGCAAAACCGATCCCCACCAGGGCGTCCCGCACCGCGGCGAGCCGCGGGAAGAGTCCGTGTGCCGGCTCCTCCAGCCGGTTGAAGAGCGCCGCTCCCAGATCCGGAATCGACCCGGCGGCCAGCGCGCTTCTCACAAGACTAACCCCGTCGCGCCGGGGAGTCAATCCAATTCTCACCCGACGGTACACCTCCGCGGTCGGGCAGTGGACCTCCGGCCAGACCACTACGAAATGGAGAGGCGGCGGCGGCGGGAGCGGCTCGACCCGTTCGCCGCGCCCGCGACAGACCGCCAGCGGGCCGGAGAAGAAGAACGGCACGTCCGACCCGAGCCGCGCCCCGAGCCCGGCCAGGCGCTCCCGCGGCAGGCCCAGCCCCCACAGCCGGTCGAGCCCCGCCAGGGCCGCCGCCGCGTCGCTCGAACCCCCGCCCATGCCCGCCCCCATGGGCGCGCGCTTGGCCAGCCGGATGACCGCCCCCGCCCGCACCCCCGCCTCCGCCGCCAGGAGCCGCGCCGCCCGCAGCACCAGATTGCTCTCGTCGCACGGCAGGTCCGGCCGGTCGCACGTCAGGGAAATTCCCGACTCCGCGGGCGAGAAAACCAGCTCATCGCAGAGCGAGACCGCGAGCATCACGGTCTCGATCTCGTGATAGCCGTCCGGCCGCTTGCCCAAGAGCTCGAGGTAGAGATTGAGCTTGGCGGGCGCCAGCGCGCGCACGGAGCCGTCGGGGAGAGACTCGATCCGCATGCGGAAACCGCTTCAGAGCATGACCAGCGAATTGTCGATCAGCCGCGTCTTGCCCAGCCGCACCGCCACCAGCAGGACCGACGTCGCGCCCACCTGCTTGAGCGGCCGCAGCGTCTCCGGGTCCACGCACGCCACGTAGTCGATCGCCGCCTTCTTCACCCGCTCGATACGCGCGCGCATTACGTGGGTCACTGCGCTCCCCCGCCGCTCCCCGCTCCGGATCAGCGCTTCCCCGGCCACCAGCGCCTGCGACAGGCAGAGCGCGTCCTTGCGCTCCTTCACGCTCAGGTAGCGATTGCGCGAGCTCAGCGCCAGCCCGTCCTCTTCGCGCACCGTCGGCAGCACGAGCACCTCGGTGCCGACGTGCAGGTCGAGCGCCATCCGCCGCAGCACGACCGTCTGCTGGTAGTCTTTCTGCCCGAAGTACGCCCGATGGGCGCGCACCAGATTGAAGAGCTTGAGCACGACCGTGAGCACGCCGCGGAAGTGCGTCGGCCGGGCTTTGCCCTCCAGGAGCCGGGGCAGATGGAGCTGGTCTACGACCGTCTGGAAACCCGCGGGGTACATCTCGTCGTCGCGCGGGGCGAAGAGGACGTCCGCGCCGACGGACTCGCAGAGCTTGACGTCGCCGGCGAGGTCGCGCGGGTAGCGCGCGAGGTCCTCACGCGGGCCGAACTGCAGCGGGTTGACGTAGACGCTGACGACGCAGATGTCGTTCTCGGCGCGGGCGCGGCGCACCAGGCTGGCGTGGCCGGCGTGGAGGGCGCCCATGGTGGGCACGAACCCTACCCGCAGCCCCTGGGCGAGCCAGACACTGCGCAGGGCCGCAAGCTCGGCCACGGACTCAACGACTCGGGTCATGAATGTAGTTCCTCGGGAACGGGAAGGACGGGCCCGATCGGGCGGCACGCGGAGGCCGCGGCTTCCGGCGGCAGCGCGGCGAGCAGCTCGGCGACCGTCCGCCCGCTCTGGGGATGCCGGACCGCCGCCGCCAGCTCGGCCAGCGGCTCCAGCACGAAGCGGCGTTCGGCCAGCCGCGGATGGGGCAGCGCGAGCGCGGGCGTCGCGCTCACCGCATCGCCCGCCAGCAGGAGGTCGAGGTCGATGACCCGCGGGCCCCAGCGCTCCGCGCGCACGCGGCCCAGGCGCGTCTCGACCGCGAGCAGCGCGGCGAGCAGCGCGGCCGGCGCCAACGCGCTCTCCAGCTCCGCCACGGCATTCAGGTATTCGCCTTGCGGCGGCCCGCCGACCGGCGCGGTCGCCCACACCCGCGAGAGGCGCAGCAGGCGCACGCCGGGGAGCGCGGCGAGCGCGCGCGCCGCGGCGGCGAGGTGCTCCGCCCGGTCCCCCAGGTTGGACCCCAGGCCGACGTACGCGCGCACAGGCGGGCTCCGCTTCGCACTACGACGCGAACATCACAGCGCCAACCGCGATCGGGCCGGCAGGGGCGCCGGGCCGAGGCGTGATGCTCGCAAGGCCCGCCCGTTCGCAGTTCCGCCGCCAGAGGCTGTCGCAAGAGGCACTGGCCGGGCCACCCCGGGGCGGACACAGGGGTCC
>JACRIP010000674.1 GCA_016220045.1 Planctomycetota bacterium | reverse complement strand
GCTCGCCTGCGCCGCCACCGCCGCCGCCGGCCACCTCGTGCTCTTCGGCCGGCCCACGTTTCCGCCCGCCGAGGCGACGCTCCTCTGGGTCTGGCTCGCGCTGCCCGCCGCGGCGGTCGGCGTGGCCGACGCCTTCGCGCCCCGTCCTCTCCGTTGGGCGCTGCGGCCGGTCCTCGCCGCCCTGGCCGCCGCCGCCGTGCTCCACTTCCTGATCGGCCCGGGGCGGCGCTTCGCCGGCTGGGGGGCCGCACTGCCCGAGGTGGCGGGGGGCGCGACCGCCACCCTCGCCTCCTGGGTCGGCGTCGAGGCCTGGTCCGCCCGCCGCCCGCGCGGCGTTGCGCTCCCGCTGCTCCTCCTGGCGGTCGCCTCCGTCGCGGCGGCGGCGCTCGCCTTCTCCGGCTCCGTCGTCCTCGGCCAGCTCGCGGGCGTGCTCGCCGCCGCCGCCGGCGCCGCCCTGGTCGCCGGACTCCTGCGCCCGCCGGCCGTCGCCCACCTGGCGTGCGCCCTGCCCGTCCTTCTGCCCCTCCTCGCCGTGCTCGTGCTCTCCGGCCACTTCTACAGCGATCTCCCGATGGCGAGCGCGCTCCTCCTCGCCGCCGCGCCCCTCGGCGCCTGGGCCGGCGACCTGCCCGCCTGCGCCCGGCGCGGCGCTGCGTGGTCGCGCGCCGCCGCCGCCCTCGCCCTCCTCTTCCCGCTCGCCGCGGCACTCGCGCTGGCGTGGCCGGCCGCCTGAGCCCGGCCCCGTCTCTACGGCAAGTGCCGCAGCTTCGACGCCCCCTCCCGCGGGTTCATTTCCGTTGACGCCTCCGCCGCAGCCCCCTTATACTGCCCAGGCATACTTTTGAGCGCCGACGCGTGCGCCGACCGGCATGTCCCCGCGAGGCCTTCCCCCCCATGGTCGGTCTTACCCTCCGCAAACGCAGCTATCCCGGCGGGATCATTTGCCTCGCGGTGCACGGCAGCGTGGACAGCTACACCATACCCCGGCTGGACCGCGCGATCGAGGGCCTGTTCCGGCAGAAGGTCTTCCGCCTGATCATCGACCTCTCGAACGTCGACTTCATGTCCAGCGCCGGGCTCGGGGTCCTGATCGCCAGCCACCAGCGCGTCGATTCCGAAAAGGGCGTCCTGGTCCTCGTCAACCCGCCCGCGAAGGTCAAGGAGATCTTCGTGAACCTCGGCCTCGGCGCCGTCTTCACCTTCTGCGAAGACCGCTCCGCCGCGCTCTCGCACTTCAAGGAGCCGGCGGAGAGTTGAGCGCGGCGACCGCCCGCTCCTCCCCCTCGGCCCCGATCCGCCCCGCGTTCACGGCCGCGAGTTCCCATGCGCAACCTCACCCTCGTCGTCGCTCTCGGCGGCAACGCCGTCCTGCGCGAGGGGGAAGCCGGCACCGTTTCCCAGCAGCTCGGCCACGTTGCCGAGACCGCCGCGCAGATCGCCCGCGTGGTGCAGGCCGGCTACCGGAAAGTCCTGATCACGCACGGCAACGGCCCGCAGGTCGGCAACCTCCTCCTGCGCTCCGAGACCTGCGCGCCCGCCATTCCGCCCAGCCCGCTCGACTGCTGCGTCGCAGAATCCCAGGGCTTCCTCGGGTACATGATGCAGCAGTGCCTCGCCGAGGCGCTACGGCGCGCCGGCGTGCGCCGCCCCGTCGCTACGGTGATCACCCAGGTGGTGGTCGACGCCGCCGACACCGCCTTCGCCCGCCCCACCAAGCCGGTCGGCCGCTTCTACCCGAAGCCGGAGGCCGACCGCCTCGCGGCCGAGCGGGGGTGGACGATGCGCGAGGACGCGGGCCGCGGCTGGCGTCGGGTCGTGCCCTCGCCCTTGCCGCTCGAGATCGTCGAAGTGGACGTGATCCGCCGCCTGATCGAGTCGGGCACGGTGGTGATCGCCGTCGGCGGGGGCGGCGTGCCGGTGGTCCGCCGGCCCGACGGCGGCCTCGAAGGCGTCGAGGCGGTGATCGACAAGGACTTCGCGACCGCGCTCGCCGCGCGCCAGATCGGCGCCCATCGCCTGGCCATTCTCACCGGCGTGCCGCGCGTGTCCGTGCGCTTCGGCAAGCCCGACGCGCTCGCCCTGGACACCGTGGGCGCCGCCGACCTGCGTGCGCTCGCCGCCGAGGGCCACTTCCCGGCCGGCAGCATGGGCCCGAAGATCCAGGCGGCGCTCGATTTCCTGCGCCCGCTGCCGGTCGGCACCCAGGAGGGGCGCGAGGTGGTGATCACCACCCCCGAACTGCTCCACGAGGCGCTCGAAGGGCGGGCCGGCACGCGGGTGCGGGCGTAGCCACGGCGCGGGGTGCGGTCGGTTGCCAGGCTGGACGCGACCGGGTCGCCATGCTTCAATGGGGCGGGGCGGGGGAGAGGTACCACGAGGAGGCACTCCATGATCCATCCGCATCGCGCCGCGCTGGCCTCTGCACTCTTCATCCTGCTCGCGTCCACGACCTGGGGTGAAGACCCGAAGAGTGACGAGGAGCGCCGCAAGCTGGGGCGCCAAGGCCCGTCGCTCAGCTCGGAGCCGCCGCTTCCCGAGGCGGTGTCGACGATGCCCGGCCCTCCGCCCGCCAAGGACTGCCTGACCGTGCTCCTGGTCCACGCCGCGCCCAACTGCAAGGCGACGAACGAAGCCGACGCCGAGTGCAACCAGGCGCTGCACTGGTCGCCGCGCGTGGGCGTCGAGTACCTGCTCGGCTCGCAGCTCGGGCGCGTCGTCAAGGAGCGCGCCGACGCCGCCCGGCCGGACTCAAAGTCCCCCACCCGCCTGGTGGTCGCTATCAAGCCCGACCGCCGCGCGCCCTATCGCCTGATGCAGGACGTAATCCGCGCGTGCGAGGACGCGAAGGTCGGCGCGCTCGTCGTGCTGACCACCAAGGGCCGGCTGGAGATCGGCCACCCCAACCGCGCCGCCGCCGACACCTTCCAGGTCGCCGAGGTGCGCGTCAACGTGACCGCCGGCGCGGACGGCGGCGCGGCGATCGCCACCAAGGGCGGCCCGTGCAAGGACGACGCCGAGGCGCTGCGCATCATCGCGGCCAACCTGAACGTGCAAAAAAAGAATTCGCGGTACGTGCCGATCTACCTCGACTGCGCGCCGACGGTCCCGATCGGCGCGGCGGTCCACGTGCTCGACCTCTGCCGCAAGGCCGGCGCGCAGGACTTCGAGTTCCTGGCGGCGAGGACCACGAAGTAGGGCGAAGGGCCACGAAGAATCACGGGAACACGCAGGGCCACGAAGCGAACACCACGAAGGGCCACGAAGGCGGGGGCCACGACGGGCCGCGACCGGCGAGGGCGATGTGCTGTGCGCCCCGCGCCCGGGCGCGGCCCGGCGTGGCCCCCCGGCGGGGTGCCG
>JACRIP010000684.1 GCA_016220045.1 Planctomycetota bacterium | reverse complement strand
CTCCGGCGCCGCCCCCGCGCCGGCACCCCCCGCCCTCGCCCCCCCCCCCGCCGCACCCCCCCCCGCGTCCGCCCCCGCGTCGTCCCCCCCCCCCGCCGCAGGGGGGGAGGGCCGGGGAGAGGGCATGTCCGCGCCACCCACGGCCTCCGCCACCCCCCACCTGCCGGTCAACCCCGCCGCCCGTCAGGAGGTCTTCCGCCGCGGCCTCGACGCCTTCTTCGGCGGCGCGCCCGCTCCGGCACCCACCGCACTCGGACCCTCCCCCGCCGCAGCTCCCTCCGCGTCCGCCCTCGCGTCGTCCCCCTCCCCCGCCGCAGCGGGGGAGGGCCGGGGAGAGGGCATGTCCGCGCCACCCACGGCCTCCGCCTCCCCCTCCGCCCTCCCGCTCGCCACGCTCCCGGTCTTCGCCGGCGCCGCGCCCGGCCGGCGCTTCGCCCAGCTCCACGACAGCTACATCATCGAGGAAATCGAGGACGGCTTCCTGATCATCGACCAGCACGCGCTCCACGAGCGCATGCTCTACGAGGACTTCCGCGCGCGCCTCGCCGCCGGCCGCATCGCGCGCCAGCGGCTGCTCTTGCCCGCGGTCATCGACCTGACGCCCACCCAAACCGAGAGCCTGGAGGGCTGCGGCGCGGCGCTCGCGGCGATCGGGTTCGAAATCGAGCCCTTCGGCAAGCAGCAGATCGCGCTCCAAGCGGTCCCCGATTTCCTGGGCAAGCACGACGCCGGCCGCGTCCTCGGGGAGTTCCTGGATGCCTTCGCCGAGGAGGAACGGCCGCGCACGCCCGCCGAACTGCTCGACGCCTCGCTCGAAATGATGGCCTGCAAGGCCGCCGTGAAGGCGGGCGACCGGCTGAGCGAGCCGGAGCTGCGGCACCTGCTGGCCCTGCGCGCGCGCTACGAGCATACCCTGACCTGCCCGCACGGCCGACCGACCACGCTCAAGCTCTCCCTTTCCGACCTGGAAAAACACTTCCATCGCACCTAGGCCGGACATGAGCGACGCCCCTCCGCGCCCGAGCCCCCTCTTCGAGCGCATCGACCTCCCGAACGGCATCCCGCTCTTCGTGCGCCCGTCGCGCCGCTTCAAGACGGTCGTGATCAAGCTGCACCTGCACCACGCGCTCGGCGACGACGCGACCGAGACCGCGCTCGTGCCCTTCGTGCTGCGCCGCGGCTGCCGGCGCCAACCCTCCTTCCGCCGCATCGTGCAGTTCCTGGAAGGACTCTACGGCGCGAGCCTGTCGGTGGACGTGCTCAAGCTCGGCGAGCGCCAGATCCTCTCCTTCCGGCTCGACGTCCTGGGCGACCGCTACCTGCCGCGGCGCGAGCGCAACGTGGCGCGCGCGCTCGCCTTCCTGGAGCGGCTGGTGGCGCACCCGGTGCGCGCGCACGGCGCCTTTCCGGCGGTCGCGGTGGCGCGCGAGCAGGAGAACTTGCGGCGCATCATCGCCTCGCTCTACGACGACAAGGCCGAGTATGCGGCGCAGCGCTGTCGCGAGGTCATGTGCGCGGAGGAGCCCTTCCGCCTCTACGAATACGGCCGCCTGGAGCGCATCGCGGCGATCACGCCGGCCGGCCTGGCCGCGCACCATCGCCGGTTGCTGGCCGAGGCGCCGCTCGACCTCTACGTCAGCGGCGACGTGAATCCGGCCCGGCTGGCGCGGGCGGCCGGCGAGGTCTTCGACTTCAAGCGCCGCGCGACGGCGACGCTGCCGGCGACCTCGCCCGATCGCCCGGTGGAGCGCGAGCGCACGGTAATCGAAGAGTCGGACGTGGAGCAGGGCAAGCTGGTGATGGGGTATCGCACCTACACGCCGGCGGCGCATCCGGACTACTATCCGCTGCTTTTCCTGAACGGGCTGCTCGGCGGCTTTGCGCATTCGCGGCTGTTCCGCGTCTTCCGCGAGCAGGAGGGGCTGGCCTATTCGGCGGGTTCGGCGCTGGAGCGGACCAAGGGGCTCCTGGAAGTGGAAGCGGGGATCGCGCCGGCGGACTTCGAGCGGGCGGCGGCCTCGGTGCGGCGGCAGGTGGAGGAACTGGCGGCGGGGCGCATCGACGACCAGGAGATGGCGTGGAGCCTGAGCGCGTTCGAGGATGCGATCCGGGGAATGCCCGATTCCCCGGCGGGCGAGATCGCCGTCCACGTGGAGCAGCGGCTGGCGGGGCGCGAGGAGAGCTACGAGGAATCGCTGGCGCGGGCGCGGGCGGTGACGAAGGAGGAGGTGGCGCGCGCGGCCGGGCGGTTGCGGCTCGACACGGTGTACTTCCTGCGGCCGCGGGGGGGGGGCCGAGGATCCACGCGGGGGTAGCGGTGGCGGAGCGTGGGTCGTGGGGGCCGCCACGGACCGTGGCGGGCGACGTTTAGGCGTTCGGACGTTTGGGGGGGTCTGTTGGACGTGCGGATCCCGCGGCGGCTCTCCCCCCACCCCCTGGCGCGTTGAGTTTCGGGCGGCACAAAGGCCCCCGTTGCTCACCCGTCGGGCACATCCACCAAAATGGGCCGGACCTACGTCGACTCGTCGGTCCAGCCGACCGGGCCGGGCGCGCGTGCGCGCCGCCCCCGTTCCGCGACGCCACCGCCGGACGCGGTCGCCGCCGCCGCGGGGGGCGCGGGCCGCAAGTGCATCAGCAACTCGATCTCGCCGCGCGGGCGATCCATTTCGCGCGCAATCTCGACGTTGCTCAGCCCGCGCTCGGCGAGCTCGTACACCCGGCGCTGCAGCTCCTGCACCGGCACGCCCCCCCGCTCCGGCGACGCAGGCTCTCCGGGCGCCGGCATGCCCGCCGACGACACCGGCGATGTGCCGACCACCGGCGCCGGTGCGGCCGGAATCGCCGCCGCGACGACCGCTGCCGGCGCGACCGCGGGCACCGATGCCACCATCGGCGCGCCGCCGGCCGCCGGGGTACCCGCCGCCGCCGGAGCCACCCCCGCCGCCGCGCCCGGCCGCTCTCCGCCCGCCTTCGCGGTCAGTTCCTCAAGCCGTCGGATGCGCTCGTCGGCGTCCATGACGTACCGGTTCAGCAGCCGGATCTTGGTGTCCAGCTTCGCCAGCGTCTCTCGGGAAAGTTCCTGAAGCGACAGCAGGACCTGGTCGAGCGCACGCTCGGTCTCGGCCTCCGCCCCGGCGCGAAAGGCGGCCGACGACGCCGGGTCGCCGGCGCCGCCCCCCCCGGCACGCCGCCACGGCCGCCAGACCGCCACGTAAATCACCGCCAGCCCCAGTCCGGCCAGGATCAGGGACTGCAAGGACTCCCCCATCGTCGTCGTCCCTCCGTTCCGGCGCTGCCGGGACCCTAACTCCCCGCGTCCAGGAGCATCGCGATCCCCTGCCCGCCGCCGATGCAGGCCGAGGCGATGCCGTAGCGCTTCGTGCGCCGCTTGAGCTCCATCGCCAACGTCAACAGCAACCGCGTCCCGGTGGCGCCCAGCGGATGCCCGAGCGCGACCGCCCCGCCGTTCACGTTCACCTTGGCGCGGTCCAGCCCGAGCTCCTTCTCGACCGCCAGATACTGCGCGGCGAAGGCCTCGTTGATCTCGAACAGGTCCACCTGCTCCAGCTTCAGCCCGTGCCGGTCGAGCACCTTGCGGATCGCCGGCGCCGGCCCCATGCCCATCATCGACGGCTCCACGCCCACCGCGGCCCAGCCGACGATGCGCGCCAGCACCGGCATGCCATGGTCCTGCGCGCGCGCCCGCGTCGTGATCACCAGCGCCGCCGCGCCGTCCACGATCCCGCTCGCGTTGCCCGCCGTCACCGTGCCCTCCTTGCCGAAGGCCGGAGAGAGCTTCGCCAGCGCCTCGATCGTGGTCTCCGGCTTGATGTGGTCGTCGGTGTCGAACGGCACGCTCTCGCGGCCCTTCTTCACCGGCACCGGCACGATCTCCTCCTTGAAGATCCCGCTCTTCACGGCGCGCACGCCCTCGCGATGGCTGCGCAGCGCGAACTCGTCCTGTGCCGTACGGGTAATCCCGTATTTCGTGGCGCACTTCTCGGCGGTCTGCGCCATGAAGAGCCCGCACATCGGGTCCATGAGGGCGACCATCAGGCTGTCTTCGAGCGCGGGCGCGGAGCCGAAGCGGAAGCCCGAGCGGCCGCCGCGCAGGACGTGCGGGGCCTGGCTCATGTTCTCCATGCCGCCCGCAAGCACCATGGAGGCTTCGCCGTTCAGGATCAGGCGAGCCCCCGAGGCGACCGACTCGATGCCCGAGCCGCACAGGCGATTGACGGTGAGGGCCGGGGTCTCGATCGGCACGCCGGCCTTCAGCCCGACGTGACGCGCGCCGTAGATCGCGTCGCTCGAGGTCTGCATGGCGTTGCCGATGACCACGTGGTCGATCCACTCGGCCTTGGCCTTGCTGCGCTCCAGGGCCGCGCGCGCGGTCACGCCGGCGAGTTCCATGGCCGAGAGATCCTTGAAGGCGCCGCCGCCGGGCGTGCCGACGTATTCGGCCATCGCCGTGCGCGCGCCGCCGGTGATCACGAGTTCGGGGCTTATCATGATGTGGCTCTCCTACGATCTGGGGGGGGCGGTGCGCCGTTTACGGGTTTGGACGTTTGGGGGTTTGGGCGTTTGGAGTCTGTCGAGAAGAATTCGCGTGGGTCAGCACTGGACGATACCGAAGGCTGAATTGAACCACAGACCCCCGACTCGCACAAGCGACTTCGCCGCCGCAGCGGGCCTACGTCGAGGGCGGGGCGGGCGCCGCGCCGGGCCCGCCGAGGGCCGCCTGCGGACCGGAATCGCCGCCCGGGCCGCGACCGCCGCCGCGCCGCGCGAAACGCGCCGCCAGCTCCTGGTAGGGCAGCGCGTCCGGGATGATCGCCAGCGCCTGCGCGATCGTCGCCTGCGCCGCTTCGCGCCGGCCGTTCGCGAACTGCGCCTGCGCCAGGATCGCCAGCAGCTCCGGATTGCGCGGCTCCAGCGCCACCGCCCGCTGCGCGTCCTCCAGCGCCTGCGGCGCGTTCCGGTACTTCGGGTCCTCCGCGATCGACTGGAACCACGCCTGCCACGCCAGCACGTTGAGCGAGCGCGGGCCGTACTTGACCGCCAGGGCAAAGGCCGCCGCCGCGTTCTCCCACTGCTTCTGCGCCGCCTGCACCAGCGCCAGCGTCAGGTAGGCGTCCGGGCTCTCCGGCGCGAGCAGCTTGGCCTGGTCCACCAGCCGCATCGCCTCCGCGAACTCCCCGAGCCGCGACCGCGCCAGCGCGGCCAGGAGCGGAATGTCCACGGCCTCGGTGCCGCCGCGCATCGCCCCCTCGAGCACGGCGAGCGCCGAACGGTACTGCCCGCGGTGATACTCGATGGTCGCGACGCAGTAGAGCGTGCGCCGGTCGCCGGGCTCCAGCTCCAGCGCCTTCGCGAACGCCTCCAGCGCCTGCGGGTACTCGAATTCGAGCAGCCGGGTGTGGCCGATCCCGCGCCACGCGCGCGCCTCTTCCGGATCGAGGTCGAGCGCGTGCGCGAAGGCGCGGCGCGCGTCGTCGTACTGGAACAGGTCGCCGTGGACCTTGCCGAGGCCGATCCACAGGTTCGGATCGTCGCCCCCCGCCTCGGCAGCGCGCCGGAACGCGCCCAGCGCCTCCTGGTAACGCCCGAGGGAGCGGTAGGCGTAGCCCATCGAGGTCAGCGCGTCCTGGAATTCCGGCCAGGCCGCCGTCGCCTGCTTCCACAGCTCCAGCGCCGCCTCCGCTTCGCCCGCGACGAAGCGCCGGCCCGCCAGCCGGTAGGTCGCGACCGCTTCGAGCCGGGTTTTCACCGTAGGCGACTGCGCATGCCCGCCCGCGCGGATCTGGCCGAGCAGTTCCTGCGCCCGCGCCGCGGCGGCGGCGCCCACCAGGACGTGGAAGCCCACGCCCGACTCCGGCTCCCCGACCGAACCGGGCACCCCGGCCGCGGTCAGGGCGTCGGCGTAGACCTCGGCCTCCGGAAAGTCCGGAACCGTGGCCACCGGGAGCAACTCTTCCACGTCCTGCAGCGGTTCGTCCATGACTCTCCCCTCATGCGCCGAGGAATTTCGCCTTGCGCTTCTCCAGGAAGGCGTTCGTGCCCTCGACCATGTCGTCGGTCGTGGCGCACAGGCCGAAGAGATTGGCTTCCAGGTTGAGGCCGTCCTCGAGGGGCAGCTCCAGGCCGCGGTCCACCGCCTCCAGGGCGAGGCGCAGCGCCACGGGGCCGTTGGCGAGCATGCGCCGCGCCAGCGCCTCGGCGGTCGCGGCCAGCTCTCCTGCGGCGACCACCTTATTGACCAGCCCGATCCGGTGCGCCTCGACCGCGTCGATCCGGTCCCCGGTCAGGATCAGTTCCAAGGCGCGCCCGCGCCCGACGATGCGCGCCAGCCGCTGCGTGCCGCCGTACCCGGGAATGAGCCCGAGCGTGACCTCGGGCAGCCCGAGCTTGGCGTTGTCCGAGGCGATGCGCACGGCGCAGGCGAGCGCCAGCTCCAGCCCGCCCCCGAGCGCGTAGCCGTTGATCGCCGCGATCACCGGCTTGCCCAGGGTCTCGATGCGCCGGAAGAGCGCCTGCCCCTTCTGGGCCGTCGCCTTCCCCGCGAGCGGCGACTGCTGCGCCAGCTCGGCGATGTCCGCGCCGGCGACGAAGGCCTTCTCCCCCGCCCCGGTCACGATCACCGCCTTCGCCGAGGCGCGCACCGCCAGGTCGTCGAACGCCGCGCCGAGCTCCGCGATCGTCGCGGCGTTGAGCGCGTTCAGCTTGTCCGGTCGGTTGACGGTCACGGTCGCCACGCCCTCCATTTCGGAGAGCAGCAGGTTCTTGTACTCCATGTGCAGATCACTCCTGTTGTTTTGAGGGCCGCTCCGCGAGCACGGCCTTGATCAGGGTCACCGGTTCGATCGGCGCGTCGCCCGGCGGGCCGAAGGTCCGGACCGTCTCTACGGTTTTAACCGTATCCATGCCTTCGATCACGCGGCCGAAGGCGGTATAGGCGCGATCGAGGTACGCGGGCGTGCCGAAGCAGATGAAGAACTGGCAGCCGGCGCTGTCCGGGCCGGCGGAGCGCGCCATGGAGACGATCCCGGGCGCGTGCGGGCGTGCGCTGAATTCCTGGGCCAGCTTGTAGCCGGCGTCGCCGGTGCCGTCCATGCGCGGGTCGCCCCCTTGCATCATGAAGCCCTTGATGACGCGGTGGAAGCCGCCGCCGTCGTAGCCGCCGGCGCGCACGCGGTTGACGAAGGCGCTCACCGTGAACGGCGCGTCCTCGGGGAAAAACTCGAGGGTGATCTTCCCCTGGGGGGTCTCGAGAATGGCGAGCGTGTTGCGCAAGCGCGCGAGGCGGGCGTCGCTCCACACGGCGCAGGTGGTCATGCGCGCCGCGCCCTTGCGCAGGAATTGCCGCAGTTT
>JACRIP010000080.1 GCA_016220045.1 Planctomycetota bacterium | reverse complement strand
GACGAATACCCGGCCTCGGCCTGGGCGCCGCGCTCCCGCTTCCGCATCGGCGAGTCCTACGCGCCGCTCGCGCCGCGCGACGAGACCGACCGCGACAACGGCATCGCCGCCTGGCGCGCCGTCGTCGAAAAGCACGGCGCGGACGGCCACGCGCCGCTCGCCCAGCTCGGCATCGCCTCGGCCTTGTCGGCCAAGGGAGACACCGCCGGCGCGATCGCCGGCTGGCGCGAGTTCCTGCGCCGCTGGCCGCAGCACGCCGACGCGCCCAAGGCCCAGTACGCCGTGGCCGAGTCGCTGCTCGCGCAGCACAAGTTCGACGACGCGGTCGCCGCCGCCACCGAATTCCTCGCCGCCTTCCCCAGCGACCCGCTGTGGACCTCGGCGCAAAACCTGATCGTCGAGGCCGCCTTCGCGCGCGGAACGGTCGCGGTCACCGACAAGGACTACGATGGAGCGGGCGCCGCCTGGAGCCGCTTCATCGACCAGTTCCCGCTCTCGTCGCGCGCGCCGCAAGCGCAGTTCGGGCTGGGCGAGGTGCGGGCCGCCCAGGAGCGCTGGACCGACGCGATCGCCGCATGGCAGCGTGCCGCCGGCAAGTACCCGCAAGACGCCGCCGCGCCGGCCGCCCTGCTCAAGGCCGCGCGCACCACGGAAGACCAGCTCGGCAAGATGGAGGAGGCGCTCGCCGGCTACGAGCGCGTCGCCAAGGACTACGGGAATACCCCGGCCGGACGCGAGGCCGGCCTGCGCGCCGCGCAGATGAAGGAGAAGTTCCTGCTCCTGCGCGTCGACCGCGCCTACACCAGCGCCGAACCGGCCACCCTGCACGTCGAGACGCGAAACATCGAGAAGATCGAGCTGCGCGCCTACCGGCTCGACCTCCTGGAGTTCTTCCGCAAGAAGAACTCGATCGCGGGCTTCGAGCAGATCGCGGTCGAGGTCGTGAAGCCCGACTCGACTTGGGAGGAGCCGACGCGCGAGTACGCGCGCCTCAAGCTGATCGCGCGCGACGTCGAGCTGCCGCTCAAGGGCGAGGGCGCCTGGATCCTGGTGGCGCGCGCCGCGGACTATACGGCGACCACCCTGGTCATGGTCTCGGACGTGAGCGTGGTCACCAAGGAGGCGCCGTCACAGCTATTGGTTTGGGCCAAGGACGAGGTGACCGGCAAACCCGCGCCCGACGTGACGGTGCTGGTTTCCGACGGCGCCACGCTGGTCGCGGAGGGGAAGACCGGCGCCGACGGCGTGTGGACGCGCGAATTCGAGCGCCCGCGCGGCAACGTGCGCGTCTTCGCCTACCGCAAGGGCTCCTACGCCTCGAACGAGTCCGCGTTGACCAATCTCGCGGTCTGGGGCTACCAGACCAAGTGCTACCTCTACACGGATCGCCCGGTCTATCGCCCGAACCAGGTCGTGCGCTTGAAGGGCGTGCTGCGGCGGGTCAAGGCCGGCTACTACGACGTCAGCGCCGGCGAGAAGCTGAAACTCAGCGTGCGCGACCCGAACGGACTGGTCCTCTACGACAAGGAACTGACGACCAACGATTTCGGGACCGTCGCGGACGAGGTCTTCCTGGGCGATGCGCCGGCGCTCGGCAACTACGCGATTCTCGCGATGGTCGGGGATGCGCCGTATAACGGCGGGTTCGCGGTCGAGGAGTACCGCAAGCCCGAGTTCACCGTGGACGTGAAGCCGGAGCGCGAGGCCTATGGGCTCGGGGAGACCGTGAAGGCGAAGGTGCAGGTGACCTACACCTTCGGCGGCGGCGTGCCGGGCGCGGAATTGCGGGTGCGCGCGGTGAAGGCGCCGTACCAGTTCGATACCACGAAGTACGCCGACTACGCGTGGTACTACTCGGCCATGGCGAAAGCCGACGAGGAGCAGCGCAAGCAGCGCCGGGGCGGGGCCGCCGAGGAATCGGCGGAGGAGCCGCTCCTGGAGACCACGCTGCGCACCAACGAGAAGGGCGAGGCGGAGCTGACGATCCCGACCGGCCACGTTGACCGGAATGTGGCGATCGGCATCATCGTGCTCGCGCGCGACGTCACGAATCGCTGGGTGAGCGGCTACGCGAGCGTGCCGATGACCGCGCGCTCCTTCTGGAGCGTGGTGAAGACCGACAAGAAGCTCTTCCAGCCGAAGGAGAAGATCAAGGCCGTCCTGATTGCGGTGAACGCGGCGGAGACGCCGCTGGCCACCGAGGGCAAGCTGCTGGTCCTGCGGCGGCGTTTGGATGCCGGGCAGGTGGTGGAGGAGCCGGTGCAGGAGGCGCCTGCGGCGACCGACGAGAACGGGCGCGGCGAGGTCCTCATCACGCTCGACAAGCCGGGCGAGTACCTGCTGCGCTACGTGGGCAATGATCGGGCGCGCAAGCAGCCGGGGGAGGAGGGCTCGACCTCGATCACCGTGGAGGGCGCGGCCGAGGACCTGGCCAAGCAGGCGCGCATCGTCGCCGACCGCCGCGAGTACAAGCGCGGCGAGACCGCGCGCGTGGTGGTGAATTCGCCGATCGAGAACGTCTCGGCGCTGCTGACCTTCGAGGGCGAGAAGGTCTTCGAGTACCAGGTGCTGGAACTCAAGGATCGGGCGACGACCCTATCCATTCCGATGAAGGACACGTACTGCCCGAACGTTTTCCTGTCGATCGCGATCCCGCACAAGAACACGCTCTACGCCGACACGGAGCAGGTCTACGTCTTCAAGTTCGCGACGCTCGCGGTCGCGGCGCGCAGCGGCGAGGCGCGGCCGGGCGGGCAGGTGACCTTCGACGTGAGCGCGACCGACCAGAACGGGCAGCCGGTGGCGGCGGAGTTCTCGCTCGGGCTGGTGGACGAAGCGGTCTACTCGATCGAAGGGGAGAAGACGCCGCACATCCTCGGGCACTTCTATGCGGGCGCGCGCCAGAATGCGGTGGTCACCCGCTGCTCGTACGAGTTCAAGCACACGGCGCAGACCAAGACGGTGGAGGCCGATCTCAAGAGGGAGATCCGGCGTCGATTGAACGCGGCGAGCGACAAAACGGCGGCGGCCATGCACCGCGCGGGGGATGCGGGCGCGGACGCCGACGAGCCCGGGATCTATTTCCCGGACGCCGAGGAGTCGGACCACAACGAGTCGGCGGACGGCGATGACTACGGCGCGATGAAGGGGGACTCCAAAGACTCGCTCTCCTACCTGCCGGGCGAGGGCGGGGGATTCCGCGGGAAGGGACGGGCGGTCGGCTCGGGCGCCCCGCGGCCGGCCGCGGCGCCGGAGCCGGCCAAGCCCGGGAGCAAGTCCGAGTCGCTCGCAAAGAGCGGGAAGCTGCGGCAGGCGGAGAGCAAGGAGAAGGAGAGCCTCCAGCGGGGCGACGAGAACCGGCTGGTGATTGGGAAGTTGGCGACCGGTGGCGAGGCCGAAGAGGGCCTCCTTGCCCTGCGGGATCAGCAGCAAGCCGGGTTTGGGTTGGATGTTGATTCGAACCACTGGAGGATCGGGTTCGGCCTGGGAATTGAGCGCGATCCAAGCGCTTCCTCTCGTTTTCCCATGGGCAGCAAGGGGGGCTGGGGGAATCTCCCGACTCGCAGCACGACCTGGGTCGCGCCGGTCCTGCGCCGCTCCTTCGCCGATACCGCCTTTTGGGTGGCGCAGGCGCGCACCGACGCCGCCGGCAAGGCCGAGGTCACCGTCACGCTACCGGACAACCTCACGACCTGGCGCGCCACCGCGCGTTGCATCACGCAGGACACGCTGGTCGGCAGCGCGACCGCGCGCGTTGTCGCCAAGAAGAACGTCCTCTTGCGCCTCGACGCGCCGCGCTTCCTCACCCAGAACGACACCATCGAAATCGCCGCCTACGCGCACAACAACCTGAAGACGTCGCTGGAGGTCAAGACCGAGCTCACCGCCGTCGGGCTGCTCCCGGGCGAGGGGCCCGGCGCCGCCCCTGCCCCCGGTGAACTCCCGATCCTTGGACCAGAAATCGCCGCCCTGGATCCGGGCGGCATGAGCCGTCACGCGGGCCGCGTGTTCGCCGCCGTCGCGGGCAAGGCGCACGTTCAGGGCAAGGCCCAGACCGTCGACGAGTCGGACGCGCTGGAGCTGGAGATCCCGGTCCTGCCGCACGGTCTCGTCGTCGTCGCCGGCTATCGCGGCGAAGTCGCCGACCGCGCGCGCGTCGAATTCGCCATTCCCGCCGCGGGGCTCGTCGCCGGCACCGAGAAGGCCGAGATCCGCGTCACGCCGTCGCTCGCCCTCTCGCTCCTCGACTCGATCCAGTACCTCCAGGACTATCCCTACGGCTGCATCGAGCAGACGCTCAACCGCTTCGCGCCCGCGATCGCCGCGCGCGCCGCGATGCGCAAGCTCGGCCTGCCGCATCCGGAACTGGCCGAGCGCCTCGACAAGATCGTCAGCGCCGGCCTGCTGCGCGTCTTCCAACTTCAAAACCAGGATGGCGGCTGGGGCTGGTGGGACGGCGACGACTCCCACCCCTATACCACCGCCTACGTCCTCGAATGCCTCGCCGAGTGCCTCGGCGCCGGCTACCCGGTGAACGAACCGCTGCGCGCCAAGGCGCTCGGGTTCGTGGTCTCGCAACTTCTGCCGAATGCCGGCGCGGACCTGAACGCCAAGGCGGCGCTGCTCTACGGTCTCGCCTGCCACGGTGTGGCGGCCGACGAGGAGGCCCTGCGCGTCTACCGCCAGCGCGACACCCTCGACCCCTACGCGCTCGCCCTCGCCGCCCGCGCCTTCGCCCGCATCAACAAAACCCCCTACGCCATGCAGGCGGTCGAACTGCTGCGCGCCGCCGCCGTTTCCGACGGCGCCTTCTCCTACTGGAAGGCCAGGGAGGGCAGTTCCTGGATCGACAACACGGTCGAGACCACGGCCCAGGCCGTGCGCACGCTGATCGCCCTCGACCCGGCGAACGCCCACATCGCCCGCGCGATCGCCTGGCTCGAAGCCCAGAAGCGCGGCGACCGCTGGGGCTCTACCAAGGACACCGCGGCGGTGCTCCGCGCCCTCGCCGACTACCTCGCCCTCGCCGGCAACGCCGGCCAGGACTACACCGTAGCCGCTTTCCTCAACGACAAGCCGCTCCGCACCTGGCAGGTGGCGAAAGGCCGGATCCCGACCGCCGACGCCTATCTGGTCCTCGGCCCGAGCGACCTGGCGAAAGGCGCCAACGTCGTCCGCTTCGAGAAGAACGGCATCGGGAATTTTACCTACTCGGTGACCGCCTGCTACTTCAAGGCGGCCGAGGATATCCCGGCCGATGGCCAGCGCGTCGCCGTGGCGCGCCGCTACCGCGACCTCGCCACGGTGCAGGCGCAGGAGAAGGACGAGGGCGCGCTCACCGGCTACACGATTCTCAAGCCGGAGAAGCGCCCCGCCGACACCGCGCCCAGCCTGGAGCGCACGCCCCTCGGCTCCAAGTTCCAGGTCGAGCTGAAGCTGACCTCGACCGAGGAGCTGGAGTACGTGATGCTCGAAGACCCGATCCCGGCCGGTTGCGAACCGGTCGAGCTGTCGGTCAAGGGCGCGGTCACCAAGTCCGAGCGCCATGACAACCGGATGGTGTGCTTCTTCACGCGCCTGCCCAAGGGCGAGACGACCGTCACCTACCTGGTCGACGCGGTCGCCGCCGGTCGCTACCATGCGCTCCCGGCGCGTGCGAGCCTCATGTATCGACCCGAGGTGTGGGGCCGTTCGGCGGAGAACCGGCTCGCCGTCCAGGACAAGGTCGAGCTGGAAGCCGCGGGCGGCAGGGGCCACGTGCCGCTGCCCGACGAGCTGTACCTTTCAGGCAAGGCCGCCGGCGCGAAAAAGGACTTCGCCGCGGCGCGCGCCGCGCTCGCGCAGCTTTCCCTCGCCGAGCTCCAGGACAACTACCGGATCGAGGTGCTCGGCCTGCTGCTCGACGCCGCGCTCGCGCTCGGGCCGGCGGCCGAGCTGACCAAGGCCTACGAGAACCTGATCGACCTCGACCCGCGCCGCGATTTCGGCGCCGCCGACCTGACCACGATCGCGACGGCCTACCAGTCCGGCGGCGAGGCCGAGCAGGCGTACTTCCTGCTCGCGCGCGCCCTTGGACGATTCCTCGACCGCGACCTGCGCGGCGTGCAGGCCCTGCGCGACCTGAACCGCTTGCCCCTCGCCTACGATCGCCTGGAGAAGGTCCTCCGGGACTATCCCGATACCTTCGGCGCGGTGATCGGCGAGACCTTCAATCTCGCCGGCGAGTACCTCTCGCTGAAGCCGCTCGTCGATCCGCAGAAGTCGGAGCTGGAACAGAAGCAGGCGGAGCGGGCCCAGATCCTGACGGGCATCCGCGCGCTGCGGCAGTTCATCGTTCAGTACCCGGACCAGGGCGTGTGCGACCGCGCGCAGATCGCCGTGGTGCAGGCGCTGGGGCGGCTCGGCCTGATGGAAGAGCTGGCCTCGGCGGCCGGCGCGCTGATCCGGCGTTACCCGTCGAGCGATTTCGTTGACGACGCGCAATACGCGCTCGCCGCGGCCCAGGCGCAACTCGGCCGCTACGACGACGCGCGCGCCGCCGCCGAGCGGCTCATCGCCACCAAGTACAAGAACGAGCGCGGCGTGGCGGCCGACTCGCCCTACAACGACCCCGCGCTCTATCTCCTGGGCAAGATCGCGCACGTGATGGGCGACCTGGAGCGGGCGGTCGGGTACTACCAGCGGACCACGTTTGGCGATGCCAAGGCGGCGCTGGCCTTCCTGACCGCCAAAGAGCTGGCGCTCGGCGGCACGGTGACCGTGCCCTTCACCCCGGCGGCCGGTCAGGCCGCGGCGCCGCCCATCGTGGTCCCGGTGAAGTTCAAGAACCTGAAGGCGGCGACCTTCAAGCTCTACAAAGTGGACCTCCTGGTGCTCCTGGCGGCCAAGAAGGACCTGGGCAACCTGGCGGGCGTGGAGCTCACCGGAATCACGCCGCTTGCGGAGTGGACCGTCGCCTTCGGCGCGGCCCAGGCGTTCACCTGGGGCGAGCAGCCGGTGGAGATCCCGCTGCCGGAGGCGGGGGCGTACCTGGTGGTGGCGCGGACGGACGAAGGCGTAGGCGCCTCGACCGTGGTGCTGCGCACCGATCTCACGCTGAAGGTCCAGCAGATCGAGAATCGGGTCCGGGTGTATGCGTACGGCGGCCCGGCGGCGCGGCCGGCGAAGGGCGCGTACGTGAAGATCTCGGACGGGTCGACGCTCATCGCGGAAGGCTACACGGACGAGCGCGGGATCTTCGAGGGCGGGGCCGGGCGGGCGCTGCCCAAGCTCTCGGTCTCGGCCGACTGGAACGGCAATCCGGGGCTGTTCGTGCAGTAGGGGCGACCCGGCGCGGCGCCCGCGCGACCGGCCCCGCCTCGGCCCTTTGGGTCCAGGTCCGGTCTCGGGACTCGACCGTCGCGGCCGCACCGATCGAAATCGTGGCCTCCGTCGTACTCGTGCTCGTATCTCGTACTCGTACTCGAAGGCCCTGGGCGTTCGAGTAAGAGTACGAGATCCGAGCACGAGT
>JACRIP010000668.1 GCA_016220045.1 Planctomycetota bacterium | reverse complement strand
GGCGGAGGGGAGGCGGGGGCGGGCGGGAGGTCGCCGCAGAGCGGAGCGGGCAGGCTCGCGGCGTACGCGTCGAGCGCGAGCAGGCCGAAGAGCGCGGAGAGCAATTCGGGGCGGAAGGCGGCGCCTGCGACGGCCTCGGTGTGGACGGGGTGGACGGCGAAGAGTGCGGCGGCGACCTCGGGCAGGGGGCCGGGTCCGGTGAGGCGCCGCAACAGGCCCAGGACCGCCAGGGTCGCGAGCGCGTGGACCAGCAGGCTGGTCAGGTGATACCCCCAGGGTTGCAGGCCCCAGAGCGCGTAGTCCACGGCGAAGGACAGGGTGGCCAGCGGGCGGTAGGTGGAAGTACCGATCGGTTCCCGCCGGGCGAGCAGGGAGCCGCCCCAGTAGGGCGTGGAGAAGTGGACGGCCGGGTGGCGGAGTTCGCGCACCGTCCGGTCATAGACGATGACGGTTTCGTCGTCGAAGACGA
The DNA here is from genome assembly GCA_016220045.1 of Planctomycetota bacterium. Lineage (GTDB taxonomy): Bacteria > Planctomycetota > MHYJ01 > WSZJ01 > JACPWG01 > JACRIP01. The sequence continues at coordinate 2,693 of JACRIP010000668.1, read as the reverse complement.
AGCCGTTGGGCAGGGTGTTGAGGTAGCAGGCCGCGGAGAGCGCGGCGACGGCGAACGCGCCCAGCCGGCGGCGACCGCGCGTAGCGGGAGCGGGGGGTGCCGCGGGGTTGGAGGGGGCCGCGGCGCGGTGCGGGGGACTTTCCATGCGGGGATTATAGCGACGGGTCCGGCGCGGTGCAAACTCGCGGGGGGGGGCATGTCCGTTCTTGCCGCTCGACCGTACCGGCCGCACGCAGCGAAAGCGCGGCCTCCGTCGTCCTCGTCCTCGTACTCGTACGCCCTGGGCATTCGAGTACGAGTACGAGTACGAGTACGAGATACGACGGAAGCCAGGGGCATTCGGGAACGACGGAAACCATCTTTTCGATGGGTGCGGAGCAACGAACGGGATGAGCCCCGGCCGCCCGGACGCACGACCGCCGGCGCACCTGAGCAGCACGATGGCGCCGCAGTCCCCCTCGTCTTCGTCCTCGTACTCGAAGGCCCTGGGCATTCGAGTACGAGTACGAGATACGACGGCAGCCAGGGACTTTCGAGAACGACGGCAACCATCTTTGCGATGCGTGCGGCCGGTGTGGTCGAGATGCCCCCCGTGCTTGCCCCCGCCCGCGCGCTTCTGGTATATACTCTCCGCATGGAACCCGCCGCACCCGCCCCGGTTTCCCCCACGCTGCCGACGGTCGTCGCCTCCGCGCCCGCGGTGCGCGCCCCCGCCGCCGCGCCGCGCACCGGCTACCTCCTCGTCGTCGCCCTCACGCTCTTCCTCGCGCTCGCCCTGCGCGTCGTCGCCCTCCGCGAACGCGGGATCGTGTACTACGACGAAGCCATGTACCTGCTCGAGGGGCGGTTCTTCGCCGGCGCGCTGCGGTCGATCCCGGATGCCTTCCGGTTGTCGGGGCTCCCGCGCGGCGGGTCCGCGGACGATCCCGCCGTCGCGGAGATCCGCGCGCGCATCAGCGAACGCACCGCCTCCGGGGTCCACCTGGTCTATCCGAAACCGACCCACAGCTTTCTCGTCGGCTGTTTCCTGCTCCTCTGCGGCGACACCGAATGGGCCGGGCACCTGGAGAGCGTGCTCTTCAGCATGCTGGCGATCATCCTGGTCCTGATCCTGGCGCACGCGATCGCGGGCGGACCCGCGGCGCTCCTCGCCGCCTTCCTGCTGGCGATTGCTCCGCTCGACATCCTCCTGGCGCGCTCCTCCTTCGCCGAAGCGGACAGCGCGTTCTTTCTGCTCGCCGCCGTCGCCCTGCTGCGGCACGCCGTGGGCGGGGGGACGCGGCCGCTGTGCACGCTCTTCGCGGCCGGGCTCGCCACCGGCCTTTGCTACACCTGCAATCATCGCAACGTGATCGCCCCGCTCTCGCTCTGGCTGCTCTACGCCGCCGCGCCGCGCGCGCCCGGGGACGCGCTCGCCGGGCGGCGGCTGCGCGGCCTCCTCTGGCTTTGCCTCGGCATGCTGCTGCCGCTGGTCGGTTGGGAAGCGCTGCTGCGCGTCAGCTTCGAGGTCGCCGCGATTCCCCCGTGGCACCGCGCTCGCACATACTTCGCGCGGCTCTGGGCCTACCTCGGGGGCGAGGGCGGCCATTTCGCGGGCGCCGGTTCGTTTGCGAGCCTCCCCGAGCAGCTCTGGGGCTTCGTCGGCGCGCCCACCCTCGGCCTGGCCGCGCTCGGGCTCGCCGCGCTCGCGCGCCGGGGACGCTTCGACGGCCTACTGCTCGCCGTCCCGCTGCTCGCCGCGTGCGCCTTCTACCAGTCGCGCACGCAGCAGCAGTTGGTGCGTTACCTCGACGTCTGGCTGCCCTTCCTGGCGATCGCCGCGGGCGTGGGCGGGGCCGCGCTCGGCGCCGCGCTCGCCGAGACGCTGCGCGCGCAGGCCGTGCGTCTCGTGCCCGGGGTCCGCGACGGCTGCCTCGCGGCCTGCGTGCCGCTCTCTACGATGTGGGCCGCCGTCCTGCTCGGTACGGCGTTTTCTGTAGGACACCTGCCGGAGCTCGCCGCGGACCGCTCGGGGTATCCGGAGGTCTTCGCCTGGCTCCGGGAGATGCGCGCGCAGGGAGAAGGGGAGGAGTACCTTTGCGACGAGGAGGCGACGGCCTGGTACTACGATCCGCCGGCCTGGACGTGGTGCCACCGTCTGCCGGCGACGCGCGCCCGGCTGGAGCAGGTCTGCCGCGGGCGCGTTCGGTGGCTGGTCCTGGCGCCGACCATGATGGGCTTCTATCCGGAACCGGCCTACCTGCGGGGGTTGATCGGGGAGATGCAGGTTGCGGCGCCGCCCCTGGTCGTCCCCTTCCCGCCGGGCGCCTTGCCGCACTTTTCGGCCGAGTACAACATGTTCGCCCTGCACACGCGCGCTTCGTCACGGGCCGTGGAGCGGCACCTGAAGACCTGGGGGGACAAGATCCTGGTGTACGATCTGCGGGCGTTCTTTGCCCAGGCGGGCGCGCGGCCGGGAAAGTAGGCGGCGCGTCGCAGGACGATCCTGGGAAGGCGGAAGGCATGAACGGTGAGGCCGGCAGTCGGGCCGAGCGCGCGCGCCGGTGGGTGCCGGCGCTCTGCGGCGCGCTCGCCCTCGCAGCCGGTCTCCTGTTGCGCCTGGAGGGCCTGACCGAACGCGGCGCGGCATTCTTCGATGAGGGCGTGTACCTCGCGGAAGGGCGGTACCTGGCGGGGGCGGTGCGCGCGCTGCC
>JACRIP010000667.1 GCA_016220045.1 Planctomycetota bacterium | reverse complement strand
CCTCCGCTTCACCAAAACCGGCGACCCGCACCTCGAGGAGGCCTACGCCACTCACCTGGTGTGCAAGGGCAGGCGGCCGAGCCCGCCGCCGCCGACCCAGAGCGAACCCGACGCCCCTGCCCCCGCCGCCTCCCCTCCCCCGCCGCCGCACGAGTGAGGTCGCATCCTGTGAAAGCCGGGGACAAGCCCTGATTCCCCTGGACCGCCGGCTGCCCCCCCCGAACTCCCTGGGGTGGCCGGGCGTAGCGGCGACCCTTGTGGTCGCCCCGACGGGCCACATTCCTCGGCATGCGGGGCGGGCATCCCCCTCCGCCTCCGGCTACGGGGGACAGGCCAAGTCCCGCCCCTACGACGAAAATCTTAGGTGTGCGGTCTCCAGCAGCCAGACTTGTCGGTAACGATCAGGGCCTTCGGCCCTGACTACAGTCTTCCGGTCCCTTCGGGGCCTCGATGAGCATCCGCACCGAGGTCCGGCACAGTAGAGTCAGGCGGTTGACGGGCCGTGCTCGATCTGCGATGCTTCTGCAGTGGCCAGCTTGACTGGGTCGGCCGCGGCGACGTCGGCGCAGCTTGCCCGCCGTAATGGCGGGTCTCCTCTCGCCGACACCGGAGCAACCATGCGTCACGTGCAGGTACAGATACGGGTCCAAAACTACGTAGATTGGGCACTGGCGCAAGAGAACAGGCGAATCAAGGTCCGCACGGTGCTGATTCCCGACGCCTTGGTCGATACCGGGACGACCTACCTCTGTCTTCCACGACGCTTCATCAAGGAGTTGGGGCTGCGGGCCTTCCCGAAGACGGTAGCGGTGACGACGGCGGCGGGCGTCGTCCAGCGGCGGCTGTACGGGGGTGCGTTGCTCTCGATCGACGATCGCACCGACGAGTTTACGGTCGCCGAACTGCCCGATGAAGCGCCGGCTCTGATCGGAGTCATTCCCCTGGAGGCGCTTGACTACATGGTGGATCCTACAACCCAACGGTTGCTCGGGAAACACGGCAAAAAGCGGGTGTTGCTCATGTGCTGACCCGATGGAGCTGTCCTCCCACGCGTCGGACTTGTACTCACCTGATCAGCTCGGGGACCTGCCCCCCTCTCCCAGTGACCTCTGCCGCGGCCACGGTAGACCTGCGTCACGGGATCCGGCAGGTTGCCTGCGGGCCGGCCAGGTCCGCTTCGACCCGATCGTCCTTCCCGCCACGCCGCACGCCCGCGCCGCTGCCGTACCGGTTGCCCTTCCAGATCACCCGGTCGGTCGCGGACCTGAAGCGCCGGCCTTCCCGGGCGACCGCCGCCGCGTCGAGGCGGCCGAAGCGGGGGGGCGGGAGAGTCATGTTCCTTGACACCGGCCCTCCGGGACTGTACGTAGCGGGTAGGAGGGTCAGCCAGCACGCGCGGAGCACCCGTGATGTGACGGAGCGCCCCAGGGAGATCGACGCTCTCCGGGACACGCGGCTGCCCGCCGCCCGCGCGAGGCGCAGGTCCATGCGGGCTTCCTCTCGTGGCGAATCTCCGCGAGGACGGGCTTGTCGGCGTCCGTGACGGTTTGGTCGAGGCGACTGCCCATTCACGACGGGAGCGGGACAAGCCAGCCGAGCGTACCGTCGTTCCCGAGCCTGTCGAGCGCCGACTCCGGGGCCGGCGCGCGCAGCCGGGGAGCCGCAGGCCCGCCAGCAGGGGAGTCGCAACCGCACCGCGCTGAAGCGGCCGGCGATTCCTCCCGCGCCCGTCGGGCACGATCTTCTCCACGTCAGGAGGAGGCGGATTTCCCCCTCCTCACCTATTCGGTCCCGACAGGAATAGATCCGGTCGGCACCGCATCCGGATTAGCATGTAGACCCTGGTCGTCGGCCGGCCGCGAGCCCTTCGGGGTTGGCAGGGCCGTTTTGAGACCGCAGGCTGTCAGACGGAGGTACGCATGCACGCGGGTCGCACCTCGATCCTTGCACTGAGCGTGGTCGGCTTGGTGTCGCTCGGAAGCACGCATGCCGAAGAGGAAGAGGCCGAGAAGGTCTTTCGGCTGGCAAACGTGTCGGTCGTTGGGTTGCAGAATGCCGAGGGCACGGCGACCGGCTTGATTCTCGATGAGCAAGGGACGATTCTCACGAATGCCCACGTGATCGCATCGCCGCTTCCCTATCGGGTTACGGTGGATGCCCTCGTCGGCAAGGACACACGCCAGTTGGTGTTTCGTGACATCCGAGTGCTCGGTGTTCATCCATCGTACGACCTCGCCTTGGTGAAGCTCCGGCCCGAAGAACACGCCGTACGGCTGGTTCCCGCCAAGGTCTCCCGCGAGAAGCCGAGCGCGGGGAAGCGCGTGTACGCGATCGGAAACCCCTCGACCTCGGGGATGACGCTGAGCAAGACGATCACCTCGGGCATGTTAAGCGCCGTGGACCGATCGATCGACGGCTTGCCCTACTACCAGTTCAGCGCACAAGTCAACCCAGGAAACTCAGGCGGTCCCCTTTGCGACAAGGATGGACAAGTTCTCGGTCTGGTCGCGTTCAAGCTGGCGGATGTGGAAGGGATCGGCTTCGCCATCCCGCTGCAGGGTTTGAAGACGAGTGAGTTCGTTTCCCTTCAACAGCGTCCGGGGAACGCCCAGCGCTGTCATGATCTGATCCAGGAGGCCGAGAAGTACAACCGGATGGCCAACGACTTTGCGAGCCAGTACGGGTTGAAGGATGAGCGTCGGCTCACGTGCAACTACCTCGCGGCGCTGCTCTATAAGTCCGCGCTCATCCTGTCGCCCGGGGATGCGGAACTTCACTACAACGTCGGCATGCTCTGGCGCTCGCTGGATCAGAATGAAGTGGCGGTGGCCTATCTGGTGCGCTCGATCCAACTCAAGCCGTGGCCCGGCGGCCTCGGGGATCCCTACCGGGAGTTGGGTTTCGCATTGGCCAAGCAAGACAAGACGTTGGAGGCCCTGGGCGGCTGGAGCGAAGGCGTGGCCAAGTACGGCCCGGTGGCCGGGAAGATCTGGGAAGACTTGACGATCTACTACCTCCGGGAGCGGAAGTGGATTGACGTCGCTCGGTGCAGCAAGGCGGGGCTGTTGGCGGGCGGGTGTAGGGTCGAGGTCATGAAATCCGCCTACCGGGACGCGACCAACAACATCCGGGGGCCGGAACACGATACCCTGGCCCAAGTCGAGGCGACTCTGGCGCAGGATATTCGGAAAGCCGCGGACCTCGCCCATGACGCGGAGCGGCAGGGAAAGAAGTGGATGTTGCCGGCGTTTGAGACGTGGCTCGCGGAGTATGAGAAAGCCCAAGTGCCTGAGCCCGTAGCCTCGGTGCCCGTCGGCGAGTCGGCAAGTCCCGCCGGGGCGCCTCCGGCGGCCGATGCGCAGGCCCCGCAGAAGTCGGAGGAAGACAAGGCTGCCGACTGGATCCGCTCGAAGGTGGTCTTGGCGCAGAACTTCAAGAAATCGGGCCTCCGCGAGCGCGCGCTGTCGATTCTCGATGACGTGCTGGCGAAGTACCCCGATCATCCGGCAGCCAAGGAAGCGAGGGCGCTTCGTACGGAGTGGTCCAAGTGACAGGACCACGAGGAGTCGGAGGTGCAGATCGATCATGGCCGCTGCGAAGGTCTGGGCCTGCCGGGTGTCCTCGTCCTCCAGCTCCAGGTATTCAGGCATCGCCTCCGCGCGATCCCGGTAGATAGAGACCGCCTCAGCCCTGCGGCGCACCGTCAGGCGCATTCTGCAGATGCACGGCCGGCCGTTCAGGAGGGTCGGATCCGACGTGATGCGGTCGAGCGAGGTCATTCTCGCACCTCGCCTGGTTGCGTTGGTTCACTGCCCGTGCTGAGGACCGCACTGTACGCTCGGCCGGGCTGCTGAATCCAATCCTGTCGGTGCAGCGGATTCTGATTGCTCCGCGCCCGGCTGGCGGCTACGATCCCGGAAAGCACTCCCTGACCCGCGCGCGCGGCAGGCTCGTCGACACCCTGGTGAAGGAGATCTCGATGTTCCGCCGCACCCGGACCGCCGCCGCGCCGGCCGCGCTGCTCGTTCTGCTCCTCGGCGCGGCGGCCCTCGCCACGCGGCTCGCGGGCGGGGCCCCCGACCCGGCCGCGATCGACTGGCGGACCGACCTCGCGGCGGCGCGCGCCGAGGCGGCCCAGACCGGCCGGCCGCTCCTCGTCGTCTTCCGCTGAGAAGAGTGAAAGGACTGCAAGTCCTTCGACGGGCAGGTTGTCCGTCCCACGCCGGAACTCGCCGAGGTCGCGCGCAACTACGTCTGCGTCCGCGTCACGGACATGCGCGGCGTCGATCTCAACCTCTTCCGCTTCGACTACGACCTCACCTTCGCCGTCCTCCTCCTGAACGCGGATGGCACGCTCTACCACGTCTACGGCGGACGGGACGCGCTCTCCTCCTCCGGGCGGCTCTCCATGGAATCCCTGATCCGGGCGCTGCGCGGCGCGCTCGGGGACCACGCCGAATACATGAAACACCCGACACCGCCGCCGGTACGGCCGGCGCGCGTCGTGGAGGACACGGCGGCGTGGAAGCGGCGGGCGGCGCGCAAGGCCCCGCAGTGCGTCCACTGCCACAACGTGAACGACTGGGAGCGGGAGGAGCTGCAGGCGGCGGGGCGGTGGACGCGCGAGTGGATCTGGAAGTGGCCGCTCCCGGAACGGGTGGGGCTGGTGCTGGACCGGGACGACCCGGAGGCGGTGCGGGAGGTGACGGCGGACTCGGCGGCGGCGCGCGCGGGGCTCGCGGCGGGCGACCGGCTGACGGCGGTCGCGGGGCGGCGCGTGCGTACGCAGGGGGACGTGCAATGGGGCCTGGAGGAGGCGCCGTGGGGACCGGCGGAGGTCGCGGTGCGCTTCGCGCGGGGCGGCGAGGAGCGCGCGGCGAAGCTCGCGCTGGCGGCGGGCTGGAAGGACGGCGGCGCCGCGGCGCTCGCGTGGCGGTCGCTCATGTGGGGGCTCACGCCGGCGCCGGGCTTCGGGGGCGGCGCCCTCGACGCGCAGGAGAAGGCCGCGCTCGGGCTGGACGCGCAGGCCTTCGCGATGCGGGTGAGCTACTTCGCGGACTCCGGCGCGCAGCGCGAGCAGGGGCGCGCGGCGCGCGCGGCGGGGATCGCGAAGGGGGACGTCGTGCTGGCGGTGGACGGCGTGGCGGCGTTCGCGTCGCAGCGGGAGTTCCAGGCGTGGTTCCGCCTGACGCGCGCACCCGGGGCGACCGTGGCGTTCGAGGTCTTGCGCGGCAAGGAACGGGTGACGGTGCGGATGAAGCTGATGGAGTGAACGATCCCCGGGGGGATAGATGCGGGGGAGGGGGGGGGGAGGCGAATCGGCTGATCCTTACCCACCACTGGGGTTGCTGGACACCGTCGGGGGCGGCCGGTTTTCTCGATCGTACTCGTATCTCGTACTCGTACTCGAACGCACAGGGAATTCGAGTACGAGACAGGAGTACGACGGAGGCCAAGGCGCTCGATGCGGGCGAGCGCTGCGGTCGTGTGTCACGGTCCGGCGTGCGGTAGCCCGGCCTCGCGCTGCGCGCGGGCCAACAGGTCCGAGAGTCCGGCCTCGGCCGCGGTCCGTTCCAGGTACGCCCGATCGAGGTCGTGGCACCTCGCCTTCAAGACTCCCAGAACGTCGCGCCACTGGCAGTCGGAGATCCCGCCCCCCTTTCGATACCCGTCGAGCTTGACCAGGACAATGTCCTCCGGCGAGACCAGGTAGGCCTTCCGCTCCGGATCCACGGACACGATTTCCAAGCGACGCCGCGCCAACTGCGCGCGATCCAAGGGACGGTCCCCGGCCACGAAAAGGTCCGCCTTCAGCAGCCATTTCAGATGAATCACGTTGAAGCTGGACCGGCGGGCAACGGCATCGCGGACGGTATCCTCATCGATGTAGAAGTCGCTCCGTAGCGCCTCCACCAGTGGACGAACGCCTTCCGCGCGCAGCTCCACCAGCAGATCCGCGTCATGCGTGGACCGCAGTTCGCCGTATGCGGAGCTGGCGATGGAGCCGCCGACCGAATAGCGGATACCCAACCGGTCGAGAACCTCGACCACCGAGAGCATGACGTCGAGCGCATCGGTGTCCATCTTAGCGCCCCCGCGCCTGCGCGAGCCGGCCCAGCACTCGGGTCAGCGTCTCCCGATCCAGGTGCAGCGCGGCCAGGCGGAATCGCCGCTCCTCCGGGGTCGCAGACGGTTCTTGCGCCAGGATGCGCGCTTCCGCGAGCCGGTCGAGGGCGCGACACAGCCCACGCATCCGCCCCAGTTTCTCCCAGACCGCCAGCGTGCGCAGCCGGTCGAAAAGGAAGACCTCCGCGTCATAGGAAGTATCTGCGGATTGGGTCCGGTAGCCTTCCGGCATCGCCGCGCTGCGGACGCCGGTGACGATGTGATCATCGGACATCGGATGGATCTCCAGCGGCGACACGTACCGGGGCGCGCGCTTTCCGCCTCCTCCCGCAGAGTATACCACTCCAGGCTGGCGAGGTTGAGGCGAATTGCCCGGAGCCGGCACGGCCCGCTTGCGCAGGGTGCGCCTGGCGCAACTGGAGTTGCGCCCTACGCTTTGCGTCCCTTGAGCCACTCGCGCGGAGAAAGCGCCGGAAAGCACAGCCGCCCCACAAAGTGCTTTGCGTTCCACGTCACGAACGCCTCCGGCGTCGGCGCCTGCTCCTCCGCGAACAGCGCAATCTCCGCGTCCTTCAGACCCATGCGGCTCTGCATCTTGTCGAGGAGCCTGCGCGCCGATGGCGCGGGCAGCCTGCTCTCCACCCCTCCATCGGGCAGTACCCCCACCCCGTACCGCTCGCTGAAATGAAAGAAAAGCTCCTCCAGTTGCCGCGGAGAGAGATTGAAGCTGAGGATTCCGCAGAGCTCGAGGAGGTTCACCAGGCCCGTCGCGCCGGTCCCGGCTTTACGCACCCGCTCCAGGAAGCGGCGATTGTCCCGATAGTTCGCATCCTGGGGATACCGGAGGTCGATCACGAACAGGTTGGTATCGAGGAAGATCATGGGCGCCCCCGCGCAGCGTCCTCGGCCTCCTGCCAGGTACGGAAGCGCGGCCGCGTCGCGCGCAAGGCGGCCTCAATCTCCTGCCACGCTTCCGCCATGGGGCGGTCCCCGCCCGCCCTGCCCGGCGCGGCGGCGCACGGCTGCATCGTCGCCAGGGGACGACCCCGGAAGGTGATGAGCACGGGTTCTCCGTTGCGCACCGCCCGGATCGCGTCCCCCGTGCGGTTTTTCAGGTCCCTCGCGGTCATGGTCTTCATGGGCGCGACCCTCCAAATAGCTATAGCAGAATCATGATAGCTATCGGCATCGCCCTCGTCAAGCCGGTTTCCCCGGGTTCAACGGAGCCACCCGCTGCGCGCGGCGCGCCGCGGCGACTCAGCGCGAGCGGATGCCGACCGGCCGGCGGCGCAGGCGAGGCCGGTCCCCGTAGCCGGAGGCGAGGGCGGATGCCCGCCCCCCCAGGCCAGCAGGTGCGGCCCATCGGGGCGACCACCGGGGTCGGCCCTACGAAAAACCGTGAGTTGGCGTAGGGGCGGACCCCTGTGTCCGCCCCGCCAGGTTGCGGATTCCGCCCCGCCAGCACCATTTGCGACAGCCTCTTCAGGCGGAGCCTGCGCCCAGGACGAAGGGCAATTGGCCCTTCGTTCCGCCTGAAGGCGGAACTACAAACGAGCCGCATGGCCGATCTACGGTGCTCGACACCGCGGACGGTCTGTCTGCCTGGCGCGGCGATTCGCATTGTAGTGCCCGTTGTTGAGTACCGATCAGCCCACCCCCACTCCCCGCCACCCCCCCGCTTCCTCGATTCTCCTTCCACCCTGCCCCCTGCCCCCTCGTCCCTGACCCCTGACCCCTCGTCCCTGACCCCTCGCCCCTCGCCCGCCCCTCATCCCCGGTCGGTCAGCCGATGCCACGCCAGCCGCAGCCGCCCGAGTACGGTCGTCACCCGGGCCGCCGTCTCCGCTTCGAACCGCCGTACCAGCTCGCGGAAGCGCTTCGAGGAGGCCAGCTCCCGGTGCCGCGCCCGCTCACCCCGCGCCGTCCCCCGCACCCGCCGCGCTCCCGCCAGCACCCGCCCCTCCTCCCCGCTCTCCAGCTCCCCCAGCTCCCGCACCCACGCCAACGCCACCTGCTCCAGCGAATCCCCGAGCGCCGCCGCTTCCACGTTCTCCAGCAGGTCCCCGAGCTCTCCCCGACGCCCCAGCAGCAGCTTGTAGGCCGCGACCATCGCCCGATGCCGCGGCGCACTGTGGTCCCACGCCAGCTCCTTCAGCGCCGCCTCATGCACCGCCAGCGCCGCCGGCCACTCCCCCAGCGCCCCGTGCGCATCCGCCAGGTTGTACACCGCCCATTGCTCCGCCCCGCCCCGCCGCGCCCAGTCCCCCAGCCAGGGCACACACTCGGCGTACCGCCCGTACCGGTTCAGCACCCACCCCACCGCCTGCCACAATTGACGGTCCGCATTGCACCGCTCCCGGTTGGCCGCAATCCAGGCCGCGACCTCGTCCTGCCTGCCCGCCCCCCCCCACTCGCTCAGCGCCGTCGCCACCGTCTCCGCGTCGTACGCATTGCTCCGCGCCAGGAATTCGAACGTCTGCTTCAGCTCCTTGCCGCGGTTGGATTGCCGCAACGCCCACACCAAGCCCCAGACGGCGCGCCGCCTCAGGGGTGTCCCCTTGACCAACTCCGCGCTCGTCCGCTCGATCAGCGCCCGCGTCGCCTTCGCCTGCCCGAAACTCTCCCACACCAGACGCGCCGGCCAGGCGAAATCGTCCACCGGCCGGCGAAACAGATCCAGCGCATGCGCGACCGCGACCGCGACCTGGCCCAGACCCAGCGCGGCCTGCACCAGCCCCACCAGCACCCAGGGCGAACCCGGATCGCGCCGGTGCGCGGCCTCGAGCAGACGCGTCGCCGGCCCGAACCGCCGCCGCTCGATCAGCCAGTCGGCGTGCCGCACGGCGACCTGCTCCACCTCCGGAAAATCCGCCGACAGCCGCTCCCACGCGTCGCTGACCTCCTCCTCCGGCCGGCAACCGGCCTGAACCTCCAGCACCCGAAACCGCACACTCAGGTCGCCGCTCAACGCCGGCGCGATCCCCGGCGCGAGCTGCGCCGCCTCCGCATGCTGCCCTTGCTCCACCATCCACCCCAGCAGCTCCAGCCACCCCCACCGATACTCCGGCCGGCGCCCGACGACCTGCTTCATCGCCTCGATCCCCTCCGCGCGCCGGCCCTGCCGCCACAGCAACCACGCACGCCGCCCCGCCGCCGTCACCGGGTCCGGCAGCGCCGGGATCGCCTCCGCGCACAGCCGGAGCGCCTCCTCGAACCGTCCCCGCTGCGCCAGGAACATGCAGAGCTCATCGCGCGCGTCGAAACTGCCGACGTTCAGTTCCGTCGCGCGCGCGAACGCGGCCGCCACCTCCTCGGCCGGGGCCGCCGCCCCGAGTCGCGCGAGCGCGCCGCCGAGAAACTGGTGGGCCGCGGCGGAATCCGGCTGCGCCTGCACGAACCGGCGCGCCGTCTCGACCCGCGCCGCGGCGCCGCCGACGCGCTCCTGGTACTCCCCGAGCAGATCCCAGAGCTCCCCGACCTCGGGTAACCGCCGCAGCCCCGCCTCCAGCCGGCCGATCGCCTCCGCCATCCGTCCCCGCTTCGCCAATTCCTGCGCGAGCGCGAGGTGAATCGCGGGCGACAGCGGCTCCAGCTCCGCCGCGCGCGTCAGTTCGGCGATGCCGCCCGCGTCCTCGCCGAGCAGGAATAGGGCGGCGGCGAGCTGACGGCGCGCGTAGCCGTGGCAGGGCGCGCGCGCGAGGACCTCCCGGAAGGCCTGGACCGCCGCCGCCGCGTCGCCGATTTCGAGTTCGCACTTCGCCAGCAGGACGCGCAGACCCAGGTGGTCCGGGTAGCGTTGCAGCGCGGGGCGGAGGAGCGCGGCGGCGCGCTGAGCGCCGGTCCGCCCCTGCCCGGCGAGCAGCCGCGCCTCCGCCCGCGCCACGATCAGCTCCGCGTCGGCGGGTTTGGCCGCCGCCACGCGCTCCACCATCGCCTCCGCTTCCGCCGGTCCGAGCGCCTCGCGGATCAGCGCGGCGACGCCCGCGAGCTCCGTCCGCTGCGCGGGCGCGGCGGTCACGATCCGCTCGGCGACCTGCGCGAGCTCCCGCTTCCGCTCCGCCGATTCCGCCGCCACGCACCCGAAGAGCGCGCGGAAGGCCGCCTCGTAATCCGGCGCGTCCTCGACCGCCCCGGTGAAGGCCGCGATCGCCGCCGCCCGGTCGCCGCGCACGAACGCGACCAGCCCCGCGAAGTAGCGGGTGCACGCCGCGGCGGGGTCGGTCCGGCGCGCCTCGACCAGGCAGGCCGCGGCCTCTGCGAGCGCGGTCTCCCGCTCGCCGCCGGTCCGCCGCGCCGCGGTCTCCACGCGCTCGATCCCCAGCTCGCGCCACGCCCAGGCGTCATCCGGGTTTCGCCGTAGACGTTCGCGCAGCACCGTCAGCCGCTCCGCCGCCTCCCCGGCGGTCGCCAACCGCTCGAGGTGCAGCGACTCGAAGGCGTCGTCGCCCGCGAATTTCCCGCACAGCGAGCGCGTCAACTCCGCGGCGGAGAGCGGACCTTCGCGCTCGCCGAGCAGGCGCACCCGGCGCCTCCACGCCTCGAAGTCGGCGGGCGCGGCGGCGCACCAGGCCAGGACGTGGGACCAGGCCTCTTCCGTGAGGCCCGCGCGCTCCGCCGTTTCCATGGCCGCACGCCGGTACTCCGCCGGCGGCGCGTGCCGCTCGGCGCGCCGGAGCAGTTCCTGCGCCTCGGGGAAACGCCCGGCGGCCGCCCGCTGGGTGGCGGCGAAGGCCGCGAGCTCGCCGTCCTCCGGCCGGGCGGCGAGGGCCTCCGTCAGCGCGCGCTCCGCCGCCTCCCCGTGGCCGTAGCGCTGGAGCGCGCCGATCCAACCGATCCAGGGACGATGCCCGGCGCGCAGCGGACCGAGCCGGCGCGCGCGCGCCTCCAGGTACGCGAGCCCGGCCGCCTCGTGCCCCAGCTCGCGCGCGACATCGGCGTAGGCTTCGGCGAAGTGGTCGTGGGTGTCTTCCAGGGTCGCCGCCGCCGCCATGGCCAGTTCCGCGTCGGCCTTCTGTCCCGCGTCCCAGAGCAGGTCGCCGAGCGAGTGAAAGGCAGGCGCGTTCATCGGGTCCTTCCGCAACGCCTCTTCGAAGAGCCAGCGCGCGCGCGCCCGGGTCGGCGCGGCGACGCGCAGATAGTTCGCGAGCCGGACGCCGTGGGAGGTGTCGGTCGGCAGGCGGCCGTCGCGCGGATTCGAACCGTCCGGCAGCCGGCCCGCGACGATGGCGTCGAGAACCCGCCGCGCCTCACCCGGATTGCGCACGGCTTCGACGGCGAGCAGCAACAGGTTCTGCGTTCGGATCGAACCGGGCGCGGCGGCGTGGAGCGAGCGCGCGCGCTCCATCATGGTCGGGATATCGCCGGATGCGCGCGCGGCGAGTGCGCGGGCGTAGCGGGCGAGCGGCGAGGCGGGAGCGGCGGACTCGCCGGCCGCGGCGGCGGCGACCGCCTCCGGGACGCGCCCGTCGTCGAGCAGGCGCTGCACTTCCAGCATGCGCCGGACCTCCGCGGAGGCGGCGAGCGGGAGGGCCTCGAGCGCGGCGCGCCGCTCCGGCCGGGCGAGGGCGACCGCGATCGGCCCGAGCGGGGCCTCGCCGTTGCAGAACTCCGCGAGCAGCGCCTCGGCGGTGCCGGGCCGGCCCGGGTCGTGGAAGAGCGCGGTGCCGCGCGCCGTATCGACCCCGACCAGGGCGCGCGCGTGACCGAAGCGGTAGTACTCGCTGGCGACGACGCAGGGGAATCCGGCCGTGACCGTAGCGGCGAGGCCGGCGGGGTCGGCCACGAATTCCCGCGCGACCAGGCCGTGCTTTTCGGCCCAGGGGCGCACGAGGTACATCGCGGTCCCGCCGTAGGTCATTTCGTCGGCGAGGAGCTGCTGGGACTCGACGGCGCCCAGGGTCGAGACGGCGGTCGCGAGGGACGCGGGCACGCAGGTATCGTGGCTCTGGTAGACTGGGGTGTGGGGCAGGAGGAGGCGGGTGCCGGCCGGATGGGCCTCGGCCGAGGCGAGGACGGACGCGAAGAAGCCGGGTCCGGCCTGCGCGGCGAACTGTTTGAAGGCGGGGAGATCGCCGGCGGCGTAGTGGGCGTCGGCGAGGAGCGCGTGGAAGGAGCGGACGGTTTCCGGGTCGGCGAGGGGCGCGCCGGCGCGCGCGCGGTGGCAGGCGGCGAGGGCGCGTGCGCCGGCCGCGCGCCGTTCCTCCGCGCCGGAGCACAGATCGGCGTGCGAGAGGAGGAAGCAGGCGTGGGTCAGGTGCAGGTAGTAGCTCTGGTGGCGCGCGCGGGCGTCGTCGAGGAGCGCCAGGGCCTCGGGGAAGCGCCCGAGGTGCCAGAGGTGGGTAACCTTTTCGAGCAGGGCGAGGCTGTAGCCGGGCCGCAACGCGAGCGCGGCGTCGGCGGCGGCCACGGCCTCGTCGCGGCGGTCTTCGAGGGCGAGGGCGCGCGCCCGCTCGACGTGGACCCACGGGTTCCGCGGCGCGAGGTCGAGCGCGCGCTCGGTCAGGGCGTGCGCGAGGGCGAAGTCGCGGACGAGCGCCGAGACATAGGCGCGGGCCATGATCCATTCGGCCTGGATCGCGGCGTCGGCGCCGGGGAGCTCGGGGTGCCGGCGAAAGTGCCGGAGCGCCCACCAGACGCCGCGCCGCGGCCAGCGCGTGCAGAGCGAGAAGTAGCGCACCAGCGGGTGTTCCGGCGTCTCGCGTTCCGCCTGCCGGAAGATGCGGCGCGCCATGCGTTCGGAGCCCAGCCAGCGCGCGTAGCGCCCGGCAAACACCTTACCGTCGGCGTCGAGCGCCAGGATCGCGGCGCGCGACCACGCGGGCCCGACCGCGGCGTGCGCGTCGAGATAGCGCTCCGCCTCGAACAGGGCGCGGGCTTCCGCGAGCGGAAAGGGGGGCGACATCGGAAACCCTTCGCAAGACGGCGGTCGCGGCATCTCGCCCGCCCCTGATCGTTGCCCACAAATCCGGGCTGGACACCGTACCGATGGGGCGGGGCTTCGCAGCGACCGCCCCGCTGGTGTCCACCTGGCTTGGTTTGTAGTACCGGGCTTCAGCCCGGGTTCGTCGCCGGCCTTCAGGCCGGCTGCCCACCTCGTACCCCCGGCCGGAGACGAATCGAACGACCCTCTCCGGCGCGCGCGTCGAGGGTTGCCGGGCTGAAGCCCGGCAAACAAACCCGGGCTGAAGCCCGGTACT
>JACRIP010000666.1 GCA_016220045.1 Planctomycetota bacterium | reverse complement strand
GCGCCGGTCCAGTCCATGGAATTGGAGTACCACAAACTGCGCGGGCTCCTCACGCAGGGCGGGACGATCCTGGGAACCGCCAACCGCGGCCGCTTCTCCGCCAAGACCGGGGCCGGCGAGGTGCGCGGGCTCCCGCGCGAGTTGCTCCTGGAGGCGAAGCGGACGGTGGACGAGATGTCGCCGGTCGGCCTGGTGTGCGTCGGGGGTGACGGCACGCTGACCATCGCCCAGCAGCTCCACGAGTTCGGAGTCCCGGTGGTCGGCGTGCCGAAGACCATCGACAATGACCTGGCCGCTACGGTGACGACCTTCGGGTTCGACTCGGCCGTGGCGTGCGCGACCGAGGCGCTGGACCGGCTGCAGACGACGGCCGAGAGCCACAATCGGGTCATGGTGCTGGAGGTGATGGGGCGGCATGCCGGGTGGATCGCCGTGCATGCGGGAATCGCCGGAGGCGGGGACGTGATCCTGATCCCGGAGATCCCGTTCCGGTACGAGAGCATCTGCGCGAAGATCGCCCAGCGCGCGGAGCGTGGCCGGCGGTTCACGCTGGTGGTCGTCGCCGAAGGGGCGAAGGAGGCGGGCGGGCAGCAGGTGGCGCACGCGGGGCCGGCGGACGGCAAGGACGGGGAGATCCGCCTGGGCGGGATCGGCGCGGCGGTCGCCCGGGAAATCGAGCGGCGCACCGGGCAGGAAACGCGCGTCTGCGTCCTCGGCCATCTCCAGCGGGGCGGCGGCCCGACTTGTTTCGACCGCCTGCTGTGCACCCGCTTCGGGACCAAGGCCGTCCAACTGGTGGCCGACAAGGAATTCGGGATGATGGTCTCGCTCCAGCCGCCGGATACGCGGGCGGTGAAGATCACCGACGCGATCGGCCGCATCCGCCAGGTGCCGATCGACGGCGATCTGGTCCGCACGGCGCGCGCCCTGGGCGTCAGCTTCGGGGACGGGACCATCTAAGGTCGATAGCGTATGCACATCGCCCAGTTCGCGGTCACCGTACGCGAGTACGACGAGGCGATCGCCTTCTACACGCAGGCCCTGGGCTTCGAACTGCTGGAGGACACCGACCTGGGCGGCGGCAAGCGCTGGGTGCGCGTCCGCCCCGCGGGTTCGGACGGCGCGGGCATCCTGCTCGCCCGGGCCGCGACTCCAGATCAGGTCGCCACCGTAGGCCGGCAGACCGGGGGCCGGGTGTTTGTTTTCGTGGAAACGGAGGACTTCGCGCGCGACTACGACGCCCTGCGCGCGCGCGGCGTGAACTTCGTCCGCCCGCCCGCGCGCGCGAGCTACGGCACGGTCGCGGTCTTCGAGGATTTGTACGGCAACCGCTTCGACCTGATCGAGCGGGCGCGGGAGCCGGCGGCTGCGGCGGCTGCCGCTGCGGCTGCGGCGCCCGGCGGCGAGCCGGCGCGGATTCTGCCCGTGCGCGTTCCCGAGGATCTCGCCGTCGTCCGGGAGCTCTTCCGCGAATACGCGGGCACGCTGGCCTTCGACCTGGGCTTTCAGCGGTTCGCGGAGGAGCTGGCGGCGCTGCCGGGAGCGTATGCGCCCCCGCTCGGCGCGCTCTTCGTGGCGTGGCGCGGGACGACGGAGGCGGTGGGGTGCATCGCCCTGCGCAAGCTGTCCTTCCCGGGGACGTGCGAAATGAAGCGGCTCTACGTGCGGCCGAGCGGGCGCGGGAGCGGCCTGGGGCGGCGCCTCGCGGAGACGTTGATGGCGGAGGCGCGGCGCCTGGGCTACGCGCGCATGCGGCTCGACACGGTCCCCGCCATGAAGACCGCGATCGCGCTCTATCGCAGCCTCGGGTTCGTGCCGATTCCCGCCTACTGTAAGAACCCGATCGAGGGGACGCTTTTCATGGAGCTGGAGCTGAGTCCGAGCGGCCTGCCGTCCCCGCCCGCCGCGCCGGAGACGCCGGCGCCGCGGAGAGAAAGGGTGAATGATGTGAGTTGACCTTGCCCGGCCTCCCCGTTAGAATGGGAGCCGGTAAGGTGCCCCGGGCTCACGGGGATTCATAGCGTGCTGTAATGCACGCGCCTGCCGGGAATGCTTGCGCGGGCCTACGGTGGAATGGTCATCGTGGGCCCGCCTTGCGTTTAGGGGAGCGGCGCGCATCGAATCTTGGATTGCAGCGAACCAAGGAGCAACCGGACTGGATCGGGGTGTACTGACGGCCCTGCGTCCCGCGCATCGCAGGCGATCAGATACGAAGCGAAGTCGGCCAGTTGAATGCCTGCGTAGAAGTGCGAGAACCCGAACCAGGGAGCGTCGACAATCTTCGGCGGCCGGGGGCGAGTGGAAGCCCACAGCCAGAACGCATCAACCACACGCCGATCCTGGACACTTGAGTGCAGGTCAGATCGGGAGTCCATCATCAGCAGCCCCATGTCCTGCTTCTGACTGCACAGTGTATCGACTTCATCGAGCATTCGTGTCAGGGCGACTCGATACAGATCAGCCTCGGTCGCGATCTGCGGCGGGAGAGCGGCCTTCCGCACGACGACCGCCAGGAGCTCTAGAGGTAGCCTCGCCATCTCCGCCGCCACTTCCCGCATCACGGACAGTCGGCCCGGCCAGTCAAGCTTCGCGAACACCCCAAGCCCATGCCGAAGTTCGTGTCCGTGGAGCTCGAAGTCCTCCGGCTGCGCCCATGAGATCAGCCGCCGCTTCAGGGCGCGGAGCGCGTCGTTGATGCTCGGCAAATCGGCCGCATCGCAGACTGTGGCGGCAAGGACAAAGCAAGGTGCACCCTTGTCCTTCATGCCCGTTCCGCTCTCGTCGATGAAGAAGAGCTTCACCCTGGCGCGTCCTCCAACGGTCGCTCCGGCCGGAGCCCGATTCCTCCAGGGAACCAACTCCGGACTACACGGTGGGGCTCCTCTCGGATCGACCCGGATCGACTCCGGGTCGCCCCAGAATCGCCGTAGCTAGCGCCCTCCCCGCTCCGCCGGGGAACAGCCCTTCTAGCGACGCCTACGATGCCGACGCAACCCCAATCGTCGCGGCACGACGGGCGGCCGCCCGCCCCTACTTCGCCCCGAACTTCTCCTTCATCCACGCCTCGACCTCGGCGAGCGGAATGCGCACCTGCTCCATCGTATCCCGGTCGCGGACGGTGACCTGCTTGTCCTCCAGGCTCTGCACGTCCACCGTCACGCAGTAGGGCGTCCCGATCTCGTCCTGACGCCGGTACAGCTTGCCGATCGCCGCCGTGTCGTCGTACACCGTCATGAAGTGCTTCTTCAGCCGCCCCGTGAGCGCGCGCGCGGCCTCCACGATCTCCGGCCGGTTCTTGAGCAGCGGCAGCACCGCAATCTTGATCGGCGCCAGCGCCTTGTGGAACTTCAACACCACCCGCTTCTCCTCCTTCACCTGCTCCTCGTGATAGGCGTCCAACAGGAACGCGAGCGTCGCGCGATCCGCGCCGGCCGAGGGCTCGATGACGTACGGCACGAAGTGGGTCTTGGTCTCGTCGTCGAAGTAGGTCTGGTCCTTGCCGCAGAACTTCGAGTGCTGCTTCAGATCGAAGTCGGTGCGGTTGGCGATGCCTTCCAGCTCGGACCAGCCCATGGGGAAGAGGTACTCGATGTCGTAGCAGTCCTTGGCGTAGTGCGCGCGCTCCTCCGGCCCTTGCTGGCGCAGGCGCAGGCTCTCGCGTTTCATGCCGAGATCGGTGTACCACTTGAGCCGGTCCTCGAGCCAGCGCTTGTGCCATTCCTCGTCGGTGCCGGGCTTGACGAAGTACTCGATCTCCATCTGCTCGAATTCGCGGGTGCGGAAGGTGAAGTTGCCGGGCGAGACCTCGTTGCGGAAGGCCTTCCCGACCTGC
>JACRIP010000662.1 GCA_016220045.1 Planctomycetota bacterium | reverse complement strand
GCGGCGCGGTTGCGGCATCCGAACATCGTCCCGATCCACGACGTCGGCATCGAGGACGGCAGGCACTTCCTGACCATGGACTTCATCGAGGGGGAGGACCTCCACGCCGCGCTGCCGAAGCTCTCGCCGCGTCGTTTCCTGGAAGTTGTGCGCGAGATCGCCCGCGCGCTTCAGGCCGCGCACGAGGCCGGACTGGTCCACCGGGACGTGAAGCCGGGGAACATTCTGCTCGATGCGTCCGGCCGGGCCTACATCGCCGATTTCGGGCTGGCGAAGGACCTGCGTCGGGTCGGGAAGTCGCAACTCACGCAGACCGGAGCCATCCTGGGCACGCCCGAGTACATGTCGCCGGAGCAGGCCCAGGGGCGACTCTCGGCCATCGGCCCGGGCAGCGACCAGTGGAGTCTAGGTGTTATACTGTACCACTCGCTGGCCGGGCGGTTCCCCTTTCCGGGCGAGACCCTCGATCAGATCCTGCTGGCCATTGCCACCGCCGAGCCGGAGCGGCCGTCGCGGGTCGCCGCGCGCTCCGATCGCCGCCGGCCGGTCCATCGGGACCTGGAGACGATCTGTTTGAAGTGCCTGGAGAAGGACCCCGCGCGCCGTTTCGCGACCGCGGGCGAGCTCGCCGACGACCTTGATCGGTTCCTGGACGGAGAGCCGATCCGGGCGCGTGCGATCGGACGGATCGAGCGACTGGCGCGCCGGGCGCGCAAGCACCGCTGGGCCGTGGGCCTGGTGCTCGCGGCCCTCGTCCCGGGGATCGCGTTCGGCGGGTGGGCACTCTCGCAGGCCCTGGCGGCGGAGCAGGCGCGGCGCGCCGACCGGATGCAGGGCGACCGTCGGGCCCGGGATGAAAAGGAGCGCCGGGCGCGGAGCGAGGCGCGCGCCATCGCCGCCGAAAAGGGCCTGGAGGCCGGGACCGCACGGCTGCAACAGGACCAGAACACGCAGGCGCGCGCCGCGGCCCTGCTGGAGTCGGGACGCCTCGAATTGGAGAAGGCCCTGGTCTACCTCGCCCGCTCGGACGCAACCCGGGAGGAGTTGGACCGGGTCGTCGCCTCCGGCCAGGAGAAGATCGAAGGGGCCATTGCGGCGGACCCTGGCCTGGCCCAGGCCCACTATCTCCTGGGGCGGGCGTGGGACCTGCGCGACCGGCAGGACCGGGCCGAAGAGAGTTGGAAACGCGCGCTTGAACTGGCCCCCGATCTCGCCGCGGCCCGCTATCTCCTGGGAAAGTCCCAAGTCTACCGCGCTCTTGGGCTGACTCTCGTACCGCGCGAGGAGCGGGACACGGTGCCTTGGAGGGAGGCGAGAGTCCTGGCCGAAGAAGGTCTCGCCGAGATCGATGCCGCCCTGTTCCGGGAGACGGCCGCGTTCGACCCGGTGGCGCGGGAGGTCGGGCTCGCCACCTGCACCTATGTGAAGTCAGATCATGACGGCGCGCGTCGGATCGTCACGGCTGCCCTCGCGCGATTCGCGGGTCACGGCGGCGAGGAGGAACTCTGGCTTCTGCTCGGGCTGCTGGAATCCGGAGAGGAGAGCATCCGGGCCCTCGACCGGGCCATCGAGTTGCGTCCGAATTTCACGTTGGCGTTCGCCTGCCGCGGCGCGGCCCGCCAGGTCGCGGGCGATGCGGACGGCGCGATCGAAGACTGCGCCGCGGCCCTCCGCATCTCCCCGCGCGACGCCGGTGCGTTCCATCACCGCGGCATCGCGCGCGCCGCCAAGGGCGACCATCGCGCCGCGATCGCCGACTTCGACGCGTCGCTGAATCTCGCGGGCTGGGCGACCACGCGCTATCACCGCGGACTCGCTCGGCAGGCGTTGGGTGACCTGGCGAGCGCGATTACCGACTTCGACGAAGTGGTGCGACGCGGCGCCTGCTCGGTCGCGGTCTACTCCCAGCGCGCCCTGGCCCGCAAGGAGAGCGGCGATTGGGACGGAGCGATCGCCGGCTTCGATGAGGTGTTGAAACTCACTCCTCGGAGTGCCGAGGCCTACCGGCAGCGCGGCCTGACGCGGCAGGCCAAGGGGGACCTGGATGGCGCGATCGCCGACTACGGCGCCGCGCTGAAGATCGATGGCAACCACGCGGCGGCCTGGAAAGACCGCGCCGGCGCCCGGTATGCGAAGGGCGACGCCCCGGGCGGGAAGGCGGACCGCGTGCAGGCGACCCGGCTCGACCGCAAGGCCGTCGCGGCGATTCTCGACCGCGTCCTCGGGCGCCCCCTGGACGCCGAGAACTTCGCGGCCACCCTGGCGGCCTGCGCGGAGGCCTTGCAGGTCGACCCGGCGTGCGCGCGCGCATACCTGGGCCGGGCCTCCGTGCGCAGGCAGTCGGGCGACCCGGAGGGGGCGATCGCCGATTGCGACCGCGCGATCCTCGCCGAGCGGGAAAATCCGGAGGGCTTCCACCAGCGCGGCCTCGCGCGCTGGAACCAGGGGGACGTGGACGGAGCCAACGCCGATCTCGTCAAGGCCGCGGAGCTCCGGCCGAAGTACGCGAAGGTACTGGAAGCCCGCGGCTCCGCACGATTGGACGATGGCGATTTCGAGGGCGCGGTCCTGGACTGCAGCGAAGCCCTGAAGATCGATCCCCAGAACTTGCTTGCGTACCTCTACCGTGGCGTTGCACGGGATCGCATGGGGGACCTGGACGGCGCGATAGCGGACTTCTCCGCGGTCCTGGGACTCTGGCCCCGCCACACTCTGGCCTGGAAGAACCGCGCGCTCGTACGGAAAAAAAAAGGCGATCTCGACGGGTCGGTCGCGGACTACACGCAGGCGGTCGCGCTCGGCGCGCGGGACGCCGACGCGCTCGAGGGCCGCGGCCTCGTTTTCCAGCAACGGCGCGACTATGACGCTGCGATCGCCGATTTCGATGCCGCCCTCCGGCTCGACCCGAAGCGCGTATCGACCCTCGTCCAGCGGGGCTGGACGCGCAACGCGAAAGGCGATCGGAAGGGCGCTCTCGTGGACTACGACTTCGTCTTGAATCTGGACGCGAGCCATGCGGTCGCATGGCTCCTTCGCGGCGAAACGCGCTTGACGCTAGGCGACCGTCCCGGCGCGCAAGCGGATTTCGAGCAGGCGCTGAAGGTGGCCCCCGAGGACTGGAGCCTGCGAAAACGGGCCCAGGACGGACTCCAGGCGACGCGCGGCAAATGATGCATCCGGATTCACGGCCATTGTGGCGTATCCGGGCCTGGTTCAAATCGGGTCACCGTCCCCGCCCGCTCCAGGGGAGCAAAACGGGGACATGACCTGAATTCCGGAGCGGGCTTACGCCCTTCGGGAGCGGTCGCTGGAATTCAGGATCGTGTCCCCGTTTTGCGGTCGGTTTGAACCAGGCCCGCATTCGGTCCTGAGGGAGCGAGCATGGACACCCCGCGGGATGCGCTCTTGGGGCGACTGGCCATCCGGAAGGGCTTGATCTCCATCGAGCAGCTCGAAGCCTGCCTGCGCGAGCAGGACGAGCACTTGCGCCGCGAACAGAACCCGCCGACGCTGGGCGCGCTCCTGGTGCAGCGCGGCTACCTCGCCGGCGCCGCGCTCCACGACCTGCTCCAGGACCAGGCGGCGGCGCTCACGGAACCCCTGGCCGGAACCGAGGTCCGCCGCGCGGACGGGCTCTTCGGCAAGCGCATCCTGGGCCATCGCCTGGCCACGCCGCAGCAACTCAACGAGGCCCTCCGCGTCCAGGGCCGACTCCACGACCAGGGCATTTCGCTCCGGCTCGGCGAGATCCTGGTCAGCCGCGGCGTGCTCACCGAGCTGCAGATTCGCGACGTGCTCACCCTGCAGGAGAAATCCGTCCTCACCTGCCCGCGCTGTCTCAAGGCCTTCAACGTCCGCGGCCACACGTCGGGAACGGCGACCGCGTGTCCGCGGTGCCGGCACCCCGAGCTGGCGCCTGCGCCCCCGACGACCATCCAGGTGGACGGTACGGTCTACGGTATCCAGCTTATCCCGTCCGCGCCTTCCCGGCCGTCCCCGCCCGCCCCCGGGCCGACCGCCGCGGCTCGCCTGCCGGTCCCGGTGCCGGCGCCCGCCGGCGCGGCCACGATCGAGGAGCGTCCCGCCGCCTTGGTTCCGACGCTCCGGCGACCCCAG